>JAUYAJ010000661.1 GCA_030693565.1 Rubrivivax sp. | reverse complement strand
CACCGGCGCGGCCGTAGTCGCCGCGCGGTGGCCGATCCCCGGTGCCGTAGGTGACCGGCGGCACGCCGACGTTCAGGCCCTGGGCCGACGCTGGCGGGCCAGGCTGGGCCGGCGCTTTCATGCCTTGGTCAGCACGCCGCGGCGCATCTGGTCGAGCTCGATGCTTTCGAACAAGGCCTTGAAGTGGCCTTCGCCAAAGCCCTGGTCGCCCTTGCGCTGGATGAACTCGAAGAAGATCGGTCCGAGCTGGTTTTCGCTGAAGATCTGCAGCAGCAGTTCGCCGGCCTTGCCGTCGATCAGGATCTTGCGCTGCTTGAGTTCGGCGACGTTTTCGCCGTGGCCGGGGATGCGCTTTTCGACCAGTTCGTAATAGGTGTCGATGGTGTCGAGCAGGACGACGCCGTTGGCGCGCAGCGCGTCGACGCTGGCCAGCAGATTGCTCGATCCCATGGCGATGTGCTGGATGCCTTCGCCGCGGTACTTGTCCAGGTACTCCTGGATCTGGCCGGCTTTCTCGTTGCCTTCTTCGTTGATGGGGATGCGGATCTTGCCGCAGGGGCTGGTCATGGCCTTGCTCTTGACGCCGGTGACCTGGCCTTCGATGTCGAAGTAGCGCACTTCGCGGAAATTGAACATGCGCTCGTAGAAGTCGCTCCACTCGGCCATGCGGCCGCGGTGCACGTTGTGCGTCAGGTGGTCGATGTAGGTCAGGCCGACGCCGGGCGGGTTCAGGCTGGCACCGGGCAGGGGTTCGAAGTCGACGTCGAAGAAACCGATGTTGCCGATGTCGCCTTCGGCCGCGCCGTCCTTGCCGCGCCAGCGGTCGACCAGGTAGATCAGCGAGTCACCCACGCCCTTGAGGGCGGGAATGTTCAGTTCGCCCGGGCCGGCGTGACCGGCATAGCCCCAGGCGCCGAGCTTGACGGCCCGCTCGCTGGCGGCCTTGGCGTCGCGCACGCGGAAGGCGATGGCACAGATGCTGGGGCCGTGCAGGCGCGCGAAGCGCTGCGCGAACGAGTCGGGCTCGGCGTTGACGATGAAGTTGATGCCGCCCTGGCGGTACAGCGTCACGTTCTTGTGGCGGTGTTTGGCGATCGCCGTGAAGCCCATGCGCTCGAACAGCGCACCCATGGCGGCCGGATCGGGCGCGGCGTACTCGATGAACTCGAAGCCGTCGGTGCCCATCGGGTTGTCCCAGGATGTGAACTGCATGCCTAACTCCCGCGCTGCGTGTAAACCTCAGACTGTAGATTCGCCCCGCCGCAGCATTTCTGCAAGTTCTGGCGGTGGTTCGCGCATTGGCGCCGAAGTCCTGCAAAATGCTTTGAATGAACGCCGATTCCATGCTCGACGCCATCGACCGCCGCATCTTGCGTGCGCTCCAGGCCGAAGGCCGCATGACTTACGACGACCTGGCCGCGCAGGTCGGGCTGTCGGGCAGCGCCACGCTGCGGCGTGTCAAGCGGCTCGAGGAGGCCGGCGTGATCACCGGCTATGTGGCGCTGGCGCGGCCCGAGAGCCTGGGCCTGGCGCTGACGGCCTACATCAACGTGCGGCTGGAAAAGCACACCGAGGCCCACAAGCACAACCCGATGGAGCTGTTCCGCGCCAGCGTCCAGGCCTGGCCCGAGGTGGTGGAATGCGCCGCGCTCACCGGCGAGATGGACTACCTGCTCCATGTCGTGGTGCAGGACATGGCGCATTACAGCCGCTTCATCATGGACAGCCTGCTCAAGCACCCCAGCGTGCAGGACTGCAAGACCAGCTTCGTGATGCAGCGCCTCAAGAGCACGACGGCGCTGCCGGTGTGACGCCCTGCCCGCGGGCGGGTGCGGCTGCGGCGCGGGCCTCAGCCACAATCCAGCCCCATGTTCGAATGGCTTCACACGCTGGCCGCATGGCTGCAGACCTGGATGAGCGCCGAGATGGGCCTCTGGGGCGTTTTCTTCTCGGCCTTTGTCTCCGCGACACTGTTGCCCGGCTCCAGCGAGGTCGTGCTGACGGCGCTGATCACCGCCTACCCGGCGCTGGCCTGGCCTGGGTTTGCGGTCGCCCTGGCGGGCAACCTGCTCGGCTGCGTGCTCACCTTCTACATGGGGCACTTCGGCCGCCAGGGCTACGAGCGTTTTCAACGCGTCAGCGTCGACCTCGAAAAACCCAGCATCCAGCGCTTGCGCCGCTGGGGCCCGCCAGGGCTGGTGCTGGCCTTGTTGCCGCTGGTCGGCGACGCCCTGGTGCTGGCCGCCGGCTGGCTCAAGTGGCCGTTCTGGATCAGCCTGTTTTGGATTGCCGTGGGCAAAGGCACGCGCTATCTGCTGCTGATCCTGGGCCTGAAAGGCATGCTGCTGTTCGCCTGAGCGAAGCGCAGCGGCGCCTCAGGCGCCGTCGATCTCGAGCAGCAGCCGCCAGCTCGGGTCAACGCCCATCTGCAGCAATTCGCTGATGGCGACGACGTCGTCGGGCAGCGCCGGGTTGTCCCAGCCGGCGGCGCTGTGGCGGGCGATGCGGATCGCCAGCAAGACGTTGCGCACCTGGGCCGAATCGCCGTGCAGGTGGTCGTCGGTGATGTTGACCAGCAGCGCCGGCAGTCGCCATTGCAGCATCAAGCTGTGCTGCAGGTCGGCCAGTTCAACATGCAGCAACTCGCGCTGCACCGCCGCCGAGCGCAACGCCGGGTCGGCCAGCTGGCGCTGACCGATCTGCAGCGCCAGCGTCGGCGCGTACACCCACAGCAGCAGTTCGGCGAAGTCATGCAACAGCGCCGCGCTGTGGATCACCGGCGCATCGTGGTCCATGCGGTGGGCGGCGAAGGCGACGGCGAAGTTGGCGGCGCGGTGCGAGCGGCGCAGCACGCGCTGAAACCCTTCCAGCGCCTCGGGCTGGTCGGCGAGCCGGTCCTCCACCGTCGGCTGCGGGCCGAAGGCGCGGAAGAAGGGCGTGATCCCGAGCATCACCAGCGCCGCGGTGACGGTCTCGGCGTCGCTGTCTTCGCGGCCGCGGCCGCGGCGCACGCCAGCCACATGGGCCAGCAGCTTGAGCGTCATCAAGGGGTCGGTGGACACGATCTCGGCCAGCAGGTGGGCGTCGACGGCGTCTTCGTTGGCGCGCAGCGCCTCCAGCTGGTCGGCGGTCTCGGCCAGCACAGGCAGCGCGCTGGCGTCGAAGCGCGCCATCCAGCCCGCCACGTCGCGCGGCGCCTGGGTGATGAAGTCGGCACGGCCAGCCATGATGCGTCCTTGAGTGCGGATCGTACCGGCCTATCGGCAGCCGGTGCTGCCCGCTTGAGGCTTGTGGTGGCCTGTCCGTGCGCAATGCCGAGGCATTGCGCACGGATGGCCGTTTTTCACAGCCGTGTCACGCCGGGCAGGTGGCCGACCAACTGGCCGTCCACGTACAGCGCCCCTTCCGGCGCGCCGGCCTCGGCGTGAAACTCCAGCACAGGCGCAGCGCTGGTCACTGGCGCCGTGGCGGCAGCCAGGCGCTGTGCCAGTCGGGCCAATGCCAGGCTGGCGCCATGCAGGACGATGGCGGTCAGGCGGCGCAGCCGCTGGCCGGTGGGTGGGGCCTGGCCCCAAGGCGGTTCTCTCAGCAACATGATGGTTCTCCTGGGTTCGGCGGCGTCGCCGAACCGGCACGGTCAAGGCCCGTCTGGCAGACGGGCGAGTTCTTTTCGCAAGGCCTGGCCGGCGCGCTGGCGGTGGGCGCCGGCGCTTCGCTGGTGGCGCCCGGCCAGGCGCATCAGGCAGGCCGGCACCAGTGGGTTGCGCGGCTTGCGGGGCGTGACGGTGAAGCTGTTCTGCATGGTGGTCTCCTGGGGGTTGTGGGTCTGGAATTGAAAAGGCCCGGGTTGCTGGTGCAACCCGGGCCTGAAGCCTGATGCGCGCGTCAACGAGCGCGTCAGTCCAGTCTGGCCCCGGGCGGGGCACCATCGTTCCATTCAAGCGCCATGCCGCCAGCATCCGAAAGACTGCCCGCGACCGCGCCAATGGCGCGGAATGTGGTCAGTAGGTGGCTGAACGAGGACATGGTGCACCAGTGTGACGAGTGAATCGGAGGGGTGGGCCGCTTGGCCTTGTCACCCCATGCTTGCGCAAATGATAAAGATGACGTTATCAGTGCGCAAGTGCTTTTTCAACTGTCGTGGGGATGCGTCAGTCGCGCCGTTTCAGCGGCGCCACACCGGTCTGGCTGCGCAGCCACAACTCGTGCGCTTCGTCGGCGCTGTGGGCACGGCTGGCGGCTGCCGGGCCGGCGCGGGCGGGTGCGCTGGCGGGCGGGGCGGTCAGCACTTCGCCGAGCAGGTCGAGCAAGCGTGTGCGCGCTCGCTGCGGGTGGCGGCGGTAGTAGCTCAGCACCAAGCCGACGATGAAACGCTCGTCGTCGTCCTGCGGGCTGTTGGCGTCAGCGTCCTGCACCGTGCCGCGTGACGCCGCCTGGCTGGCGCTGCCGTGGGGCTGATCGAGCCAGCCGCCGGGCTTGTGGCACAGGTGCTCGAACTGGCGCGCCAGGCGCTCGCCGATCTGGCGCGAGCGGCCCTTGATCTGGCTCCAGTAGCTGGGCTGGATCTGCACCCGCTCGGCGAAGCGTCGCTCCAGACCGCGCAGCGTGGCGGCGTCGGCATGGCGGGCGGTCAGGCGGACGAACTCGTCGAAGAGGGCGAGGGCGTTGTCCAGACGCACCTGGGCGAGGTCTTTCGGGCCGGTTTGCATCGGGCTCGATGATAAATCCGCCTTGCCCTGCGGGCCGCGGCAGCTCGCGGCCCCGTAACATCGGCGAATGCCTTCGTCCGCGGCCCCCATGCCCACGCTGGCGCTGCCCGATGGCGGTGCCTGGCCAGCGCTCGGGCTGGGCACCTGGCGCCTGGGCGAAGACCCGGCGCAGCAGGCAACCGAGACCGCCGCGCTGCGGCTGGCTTTCGAGATCGGCTACCGGCTCGTCGACACCGCCGAGATGTATGGCGACGGTGGCGCCGAGCGTGTGCTGGGCCTGGCGCTTGCGCAAGCCCAGCGCGCCGGGCTGGCGCGCGAGGCGCTGACCATCGTTTCCAAGGCATACCCGCAGCACGCCAGCGTCGACGGCTTGCACAAGGCCTGCGAGGCCAGCTTGCGGCGCCTGGGCATCGACCAGATCGACCTCTACCTGCTGCACTGGCGCGGTGGCGTGGCGCTGCAGCAGACCATCGACGGCTTCGAGGCCTTGCAGCGCCGCGGCTGGATCCGGCGCTGGGGCGTCAGCAACTTCGACGTCGGTGATCTGCGGGATCTGGCCGATTTGCCCGGCGGCGCTGCCTGCTGCGCCAACCAGGTCTATTACTCGCTCAGCGAGCGCGGTGTCGAGCACGCGGTGCTGCCCTGGCAGCGCCAGCGCGCGATGCCGTTGATGGCGTATTGCCCGATCGACCAAGGCTCGCTGGCCAACCACCCGGCGCTGCGCGCGGTGGCCGGCCACCATGGTGTGGCGCCTGCGCAAGTGGCGCTGGCCTGGGTGATGTCGCGTCCCGGTGTGATGGCGATTCCGAAAGCCGTGCGCGCCGAGCACCTGCGGCAGAACTGGGCGGCGGCGCGACTGGTGCTCGACGACACCGACCTTGGCCACCTGGACCGTGTGTTCCCGCCGCCGCTGCGCAGCCAGCCGCTGGCGATGCGTTGAGGAGACTGGAATGACGACACCGATGTTGCGCACGGCCGTGGCTTGCCTGCTGCTGAGCGTGCAGGCTCTGGCCGGCGCCGCCGAGCGCGCCATCGACAAGAGCGTGGTGGTGGCCGCCACACTCGATCAGGCCTGGCAGGCCTGGACTACGCGCGAGGGCATCCGCAGCTTCTTTGCGCCCGACGCGCAGGTCGAGCCGCGCGTGGGCGGTGCCTTCCACATCCACATGGACCCGGGCGCGCCGGCGGGCGCCAAAGGCGCCGACGACATGCGCTTCCTGGCCGTGCAGCCGCAGAAGATGATTTCGTTCGACTGGAACGCGCCGCCCCACCTGGCCCAGGTGCGGGCGCAGCGCACCTTCGTCATCGTGCGCTTCGAACCGCTGTCGGCGCAGGCCACGCGGGTCAGCCTGCACCACACCGGCTGGGGCGACGGCGGCGAGTGGGACCGGGCCCACGCCTACTTCGAGCGCGCCTGGGGCGGCGTGCTGGCGAACCTGCAGAAGCGTTTCGACAGCGGGCCCTACGACTGGACCGACTGGCTGGCCCAGCTCGAACGCTGGCGCGCCGAGGCGGCTGCCAAGGCGGCGGCGCCGCGCTGATGCCGTGCCGTGCGGCCAGCGTCAGCCGAGCCGCACCCAGTGGTTGTCGGGTTGCATCGCATTAGGCCAGCGCAGCATCGCCGGCGCCAGGCGCGGATGCCAGCGCGCCAGCCCGCGCAGGCCGCCGATCAGCACACCGGCTTCACCTTGCGGGCCCGGCCAGGCGCTGAGCGCGCAGACTTCCTGCAACTCACCGATGACGGTCCAGCGGCCTGGCTGCTGCGGCTGCCACCACAGCGCACGGTGGATGCGCTGGCCACTGACGACGAAGCCGCCGCCCGGCCCGGCGGCGATGTCGCCGGCATAACCGCTGCCGACCGCTGCGGTGCTGGGCAGGCTCAGGCTGCGGCCGTCCCAGAGCGCCAGCAGCGGCGCGTCCTGGCGTTGCGACGGCTCGTCGTGCTCGGCCTGCAAGGCAATGCCGAGCAGCGCCGGGGCCTCCGCCGCCGCTTGATTCCAGACCAGGTGGCGCAGGCTCAAGCGCCGATCGGCCAGCCGCCACTGGTCGAGCAACTCGCCATCGCGCGGGTGC
Source organism: Rubrivivax sp. (assembly GCA_030693565.1). GTDB lineage: Bacteria > Pseudomonadota > Gammaproteobacteria > Burkholderiales > Burkholderiaceae_C > Rubrivivax. The sequence continues at coordinate 500 of JAUYAJ010000661.1, read as the reverse complement.
AGCCGCACCAGCGACGGATCCATCAGCGCCAGCTCGCGCTTCTTGCCGTCGGCGCTGCGCGGGATGCCGCCGTTGGCGAGCAGCAGCGCGCCATCGCGGTCCAGCACCAGCTGGTGCGGGTCCAGGCCGTGGCTGGGCCACTGCGCGACCCGCGCCAGCGTCACCAGATCACGCACGCTGACCCAGCCCAGGCCACTCGTGCGGTCGGTCTCGGTCGTGTAGAGCCAGTGGCCGTCGGCGCTGGCGGCCACATGGCCGTTGAGGCTGCGCGTCGCTGTGTCGTCGGCCATGGCCAGCTGCCGGACCACGCCGCCCTGGGCGTCGCAGCGCAGCAGCCAGCCGCCGGGCCGCGCGGCGACGGCGACAAAGCCGCCACCCGCCAGCGCCAGCAAACCGTGGGCGCGGCTGGGCACTGGCAGCGCTGCTTGCACGCGCACCGCCTGCGCGCCCCAGTCGGCATGCAGCAGGCCGACGAAGTCGGGGCCGCCTGCGCTGCCGGG
>JAUYAJ010000658.1 GCA_030693565.1 Rubrivivax sp. | reverse complement strand
AGGCGTGTGGCGGGCCCCACAACGAGCCGGCAACGCGGCTCGGCGGCGCGAATCGCCCCGGCCCTTCGGGTTGGGCCTGCCAGGGGGCGCCTGCGGCGTTGCGTCGCTTGCCCGGGCGAGCCAGCCCGGGCTGCGCGGCGCGCCTTGCACCCGCCCTCTGGCAGGCCCAACGCGGGCGTCGCCTTCTGTCGCCCACACTCCTAGGCGCGCAGGCGCCAGCCGGCGCCTGCACCGGGCATGGCTGGCCGGCCGTCGCACTCAAGACCAGGAACTCGGCCGGCACGCGGTAGCCACCCCCGGCGCCCCCCGCGCCCCCCGCCTGCCACGGCGACAAGGCTTCGAGGTAGCGCCGGCGCACCCGCGCCCTGGCCGTCGTGTCCAATCGCGACCAGGCCAGCGCCACCGGGCCGCCGACCAGTGCCGCTTCGCAAGCCTGGTCAGCGTCGACATGCTTGAGCGTGCTCACGATGCGGTGCTGCGCAATGCCCTCGAACCCGGCCGCGGCGCAAGCGCGCGCCAGTTGATCGCCTTGCCCAAGGCGAAAGAACAGCGGGCAGACCTCGCTGGCAACTTCCTGATCGACGATGCCGAAAAGTGCCGCCCAGCCGCAGCGCGCGCGCTCGCCCCAGACGGCCAGCGCGAGACGGCCGCCGGGCCGCAGCACGCGGCGCATTTCGCGCTGCGCGGCTTCGGGGTCGGGCATGTACATCAGGCCGAAGGCGCGCAGCGCGGCGTCGAAGCCGGCATCGGGAAGCGCCAGCGCTTCACCGCCCATGCGGGTCCAGCTGATGTCCGCGATGCCGGCGCCAGCGGCCGCGCGGCGCGCCGCGTCCACCATGCTTGCGGACAAGTCGGCGCCGACCACGCTGCCCCGCGGACCCACGCTGCGCGACGCCGCGAGCGTGACAGCCCCGGTGCCGCAGGCAACGTCCAGAACGCGCTGCCCCGGCGTCAACCCGGCGCCGCGCAACATCGCGCTGCCGGCGCCCGCCAACTGGCCTTGCCACAGCGCGCTGGCAAGGTGGCACGCGGGTGGTGGCCAGCCATGGCAACGGCCAACAAGTGGCCACCGACCTGCCAGCCGCCTTGGGCGGCAGCGACGACGAGCTCCCGCCCGGCTGGCTGCTGCGCGCCGGGCTGGCGTCCTGCGCCACGGCCTCGGTCGCTCTGGCCGCAGCAGCGGCCGGCATCGAGCCGAGTCGCCTGGAGGTCGAGGCCCGCAGTCGCTCCGATTCGCGGGGCCTGTTCGGCATGGCCGGCGCCGACGGCGAGCCGGTGTACGCGGGTCCCGGCGACGTTCAACGGCTCGTGCGCATCGCGGCCGCGGGCGTGGCGGCGGCAACGCTGCGTGCGCTGGTCGAAGGCGCGCTGCGCTGCTCGCCGGTGTCGAGTGCGCTGTCGCAGGCGACGCCGCAAGCCTTGCACATCGAAGTCGAAACCGCCTGAGCATGGACGCGCTGTCCGAAATCCTGAGGGTCATGCACCTGGTCGGGGCCATCTTCCTCCAGGGCCGGTTCAGCGCGCCCTGGTGCTACCAGTCGCCCAGCGCCGACGCGGCAGCGCCGCTGCTCGAGCCCGGCGCCGAACGCATCGTGATCTTTCATCTGATCACCGAAGGCGCGTGCGTCGTCGAGCTCAAAGGCCAGCCGCCGATGCATCTGCAGGCTGGCGACGCCGTGCTCTTTCCGCGCGGCGACGCGCACCGGATGGCGTCGGCGTCGGGCGTCGCCCCGGCCACCGGCGCGCGCCTGGAAACCGTGCTTGCGCGCCGGCCGCGCACGCTTTCGCATGGCGGTGGTGGCCGCATCACACGCCTGGTCTGCGGCTACCTGGCCTGCGATGCACGACTGGCCGGGATGCTGCTGGCCGGCCTGCCCCCGGGTGGTGCGCGTCAACGTGCGCGGATCGAGCGCCGGCCTGTGGCTCGAAGCGTCGGTGCGCTACGCGCTGGCCGAGGCACGACCACCCAGGCCCGGCGGTGCCGGCGTGCTGGCCAAGTTGGCCGAGGTGCTTTTCATCGAGGTGCTGCGGCTTTACATGAACGAACGCACCGAGAACCGAACCGGTTGGCTCGCGGGGCTGGGCGACAGGTTCGTCGGCCCCGCGCTGAGCGCGCTGCACGAACGCCCCGCGCGCGCCTGGACACTGGAGGAACTGGCCCGTGCGGCCGGCACGTCCAGGTCGGTTCTGGCCGAGCGTTTCCAAAGCCTGGTGGGCACACCGCCGATGCAGTACCTGACGCAGTGGCGCATGCTGCTGGCCGCGAACCTGCTGTGCCGCAGCAGCGCGCCGCTGACGCGCATCGCCGACGAGGTCGGCTACCGCACTGACACGGCCTTCAGCCGGGCGTTTCGGCGCGAGTTCGGGATGCCGCCGGCGTCATGGCGCCGCTCACGCCTGACGCGCGCCGCGGCGCACGGCTGAAGATCCAGTCAATCCCGGCGCCCGACCTCGGTCGGCGTCGCCGCGGGCTGCGCCGCGTCGTAGAAGCGCACTGCATTGCGGCCGCCCTTCTTGGCCAGGTACATCGCGCCGTCGGCACGCCGCAGCAGTTCGTCGGCATCGACTTCGTGGCCACTGAACAAGCACACGCCAATGCTGGGCGAGCTGTGGTGCACATGCTCTTTGAGCCGGTAGGGCTGGCTGATGGCTTCGCGCACTTTCTCGGCCACCTGGGCGGCCTGGCGGGCGGCCAGCGCTGGGTCGGCGCCGAGTCCATCCAGCACGACGACGAACTCGTCACCCCCATGGCGCGCCACGGTGTCGTTGGCGCGCACGCTGTCGCGCAGGCGCCGCGCCACTTCGATCAGCAGCAGGTCGCCGTAGTCGTGGCCCTTGCTGTCGTTGAGCACCTTGAAGTGGTCGAGGTCCAGGAACAGCAGCGCCGCTTCGCTGCCGTGGCGCGCGCTGGCGGCCATGGTCTGCTGCAGCCGGTCGTGCAGCAAACGCCGGTTGGGCAATTCGGTCAGCGGGTCGTAGAAGGCCAGGTCGTGGATCGCCTGCTCGGCCTGCTTTTTCTGCGTGATGTCGCTGAAGACGGCGACGTAATGCCTGGCCGTGCCCTGCTCGTCGCAAACCGCTGTGATGCTGAGCCATTCAGGGAAGATCTCGCCGTTCTTGCGCCGGTTCCAGATCTCACCCTGCCAGTGATGCTGCTCGCTCAGGGCCTGCAGCATCCGGGCGTAGAAGGCCTCACCCTGGCGACCCGATTGCAGCAACTCGCCCGGCCTGCGGCCCAAGGCCTCGCCCGCGCCATAGCCGGTGATGCGCGTGAACGCCGGGTTGACCTTGACGATGTGCTGCGCGGCGTCGGTGATCATCATCGCTTCCTGCGAGTCGAAGGCAATCGCCGCCACGCGCGCGTCGAGCAAGGCCTGGCGGCGCTCGGTGACGTCCAGGCCGACATGGACAAAGCCCTTGGCCTGGCCGTCCGCGCCGCGCAGCGGCTGGCTGTCCAGGTCGAGCCAGACCACGGGCCCTTGCAGCGGCTTGATTGCGATCTGCTGGCGCAGGCTCGCACCGCCGGCCATCGCTGCGCGCAGTTTCGCCGTGGCCAGCGCATCGGCAGGGCTGCCCGCGCCGAACAGCAGCTGCAGCGGGTCCTGCCCCTGCGCAGCCTGCTCGGAATGCCCGCTGATGCGGCTGAAGGCCTGGTTGACCCAGCTGATGCGCCCGGCGGCGTCGCTGATCATCACCAGGTTGCTGGTGCGTTCAGCCACCAAGGCCAGGCGCTCGAGCTCGGTGGTCTGGTCGGCCAGCCGCCGGTACTGGCGGCGCACCAGGCGGGCCAGCGGTTCGGCCACGCCAACGGCCAGCAGCGCCAGCAAGATCAGGTTGACCGCGGCCCAGACGCGGATCGCCGTCACGGCCGACAGGTGGCGTTCGCGGGTCAGCTGGGCAAAACTGTCGACCAGCTGCTGCGCCGCATGCAGCGCCGGGTCGGCCAGCGCCGCCACGGCCGCGCGCGCCTGCGCCAGCTTTGGCCCCGGGGCGTCGGCTTCGGCCGCGTCGAGCATGGCGCTGCCGGCAAGCCAGAGCTGCTCGCGCGCCAATCGCCAGCCGGACCACGCCAGCGCCAGTTGGCGCTGCGAGTCGGTGTCGGCGGCCTTCGCCTGCGCCAGCAACTGCT
>JAUYAJ010000641.1 GCA_030693565.1 Rubrivivax sp. | reverse complement strand
GTGACGACGAACCAGCGCAGCACCCGGTCCACACCGGCCGGCAGGCGGATGTTGCCGTGGTTGAACATCGCGGTGGCGTTGAGCAGCACCTCGAAGATCACCACCGCCAGCACGGGGGGCCCCAGCACGGTGATGGTGGCGAACTTGATCAGCATCGACAGGGCGATCTCGATCGGGTGGAAGCGCGCGCCGGTGGTCAGGTCATAGTCCAGGTCAGCGTGATGCACCTGGTGCAGTCGCCACAGCGCCGGCACGGCGTGCACCATCACATGCTGGAGCCAGATGACGAAGTCCATCGCGATCACCGCCACCGGCACGGCCAGCCAGAACGGCACCTCGAAGTGGTTGAGCAGGCCCCAGCCGTTCGCCACGCCAAACGCGGCCACGCCCACGGCCGCCAATGGAAACAGCAAGCGCAGAAGGATCGTGTTCATCGCCACGAGGCCGAGATTGCTGCCCCAGCGCAAGGCTTTGGACACCGTCAGCGCGCGGCGCGGTGCAGCCAACTCCCACAGCGCCACGATCGCAAAGACACCCACGAAGAAGCCCAGCCGGATGGCCGGTTCGTGGGCAAGGACGAATTGTTCGAGATCCATGGCTGACTCCTGGGGGCCGGGCGCTGAATTGGCAGACAGGCTATTTACCTTTCATACCAACGACCGTTAGAATGTACAACATGAACAACCGAACGCTCAAGGACCTTTTGTACGAACAGGTCGCCCGTGTGGGCAAGGCACTGGCCAGCCCGAAGCGGCTGGAGATGCTGGAGATGCTGGCCCAGGGCGAAAAGGCGGTCGAGTCCGTGGCCGCCGAGGTCGGCATCGACGTCAAGCTCGCCAGCGCGCACCTGAAGGCGCTGAAGGAAGCGCGGCTGGTGCAAAGCCGCCGCGAGGGCAAGCGCATGGTCTACCGGCTGAGCGGCAAGGACGTGGCGCACTTGGGCGTCACGCTGCGCCAGGTGGCCGAAGAACACCTGCTGGAACTGCGCCTGGCGCTGCAGCAGATGATGGCCGAGCCCGACCGGCTGGCCAGCGTGGGTCGCAAGGAACTGCTCGCACAGGCCAAGCGCGGCGAGGTGCTCGTGCTCGATGTAAGGCCACAGGAGGAGTTCGACACGGCCCACCTGCCCTACGCGCGATCGATGCCCCTGCCTGAATTGGCGCAGCGTTTGGCCGAACTGCCGCGTGACGTGGAGATCGTCGCTTACTGCCGCGGCCCGTTCTGCCTGATGTCCGACGAGGCGGTGAAGCTGCTGCAGGCACGCGGCTACCGCGCCCGCAAGACTTTCGATGGCGTCAGCGAATGGCAGGCCGCGGGCCTGCCGGTCCAACGTGCGTGAAACGGGCCTCTGAACAACCAAGGAACCACCATGGCCTCCACCCTGTTCATCCTCAACGACGCGCCCTACGGGAACGAACGCGCCTACAACGCGCTGCGCCTTGCGGCTGCAGTGGCGGGCAAGGACGACCAGCAGGTCCGGCTGTTCCTGATGGCCGATGCCGTGGCCTGCGCCAAGGGTGGCCAGAAAGTGCCCGAGGGCTATTACAACGTGCAGTTGATGCTCGGCAAGGTGATGCGCAAGGGCGAGGTGGCGCTGTGCGGAACCTGCATGGACGCGCGCGGCCTGCGCGAGGACGAGGTCATCGAAGGCGCCCGTCGCAGCACCCTGGCCCAGCTGGCCGACTGGACCGTCGAAGCCGACAAGGTGCTGGTCTTCTAAGGCATGAACGCCCGCGACATGGTTCCAGAGCTGGGTGTCATCGAGGGCTACTTCGGCAAGCCGTGGTGCCACGAGGATCGCAAGCGCGTGCTGACGCAGCTGCGCGAACTCGGCTTTTCTTGGTTCCACCACGCGCCGAAGGCGGATGCCTTCCTGCGGCGACGCTGGCGCGAGCCGCACCCGTCGGCCGCCTTCGGGCAGTTGGCCGACCTCTCGGCGCACTGCCGCAGCCTGGGCATGCGCTTCGGCATCGGGCTGAGCCCCTACGAGCTGTACCGCGACTACACCGGTGCCGCGAAGGCGGACTTTGCTGCCAAGCTCAGGGCGCTCGACGAGATCGGCATCGACGACCTGGCGATCCTCTTCGACGACACACGCGGCGATGTGCCGGACCTGGCGGCACGCGAGGCAGAGATCGTGCACGCTGCGATGGCCACCACCCGCGCCAGCCGGGTCCTGATGTGCCCGACCTACTACAGCGATGACAGGATGCTGGACGTCGTCTTCGGCGAGCGCCCTGCGGGCTACCTCGACGAGCTCGGGCGCCGGCTCGATCCGCGCGTCGGCGTCTATTGGACGGGCGAGGAGATCTGCGCCCGCGAATTCGGCGTCGGCCATCTGAGGCGCGTGGCCGAATCGCTGCGCCGCAAGCCGACGCTGTGGGACAACTACCCGGTCAACGACGGGCCGCAGATGTCGCGCTTCCTGCACTTGCGCGGCTTCACGGGGCGCCCGAGTGCGATCGGGCCCCACATCGCGGCGCATGCCATCAACCCGGCGCTGCAGCCGCACCTGAGCCTGATCCCCGCCGCCACGCTCGTGGCCAGCTACCGCGAGGGGCCGGCCTACGCCTACATGCATGCTTTCCGCGAGGCCGCACGCGCCTTGTCAGGCGCCGATCTCGCCGCGATGCTCGAAGAAGACCTGCATGCCCTGCAGGACTTGGGGCTCGATCGGCTGGGCGACGAACGCCAGCGTTTGCGCCCGCGCTACCTCGCCGTGAACCATCCCATGGCCGCCGAAGTGGTGCGCTGGCTGGACGGTGCCGACACGGTGGACGGCTGGATCGAAGAGACCTGATGGCCAAGCCTGACCGGCACGCCCCAAAGAACCACACCTTCTGGAGACCCCCATGTTCCGATTTCGACTGGCACTGACCGTGGCGCTGGCCGCCGCTGTTTGTCTGCCCATGGCCGCGCAGGCCCAGGCCGACAAGGCGACCGTCAACGCGATCGAGGGCTACTTCGACTTCGTTGACGCCAACGCCGGCACCATCCTGCCCGAGCAGATCCCGGCCGAGGACTACAAGAAGTTCTTCGTGCTCGATGTGCGCGACGCGGGCCAGTTCGCCAAGGAGCACGTGCCCGGCGCCGCGAACATCGAGTGGCGCCTGGTCTTTGCGCAACGCGCCAAGTTGCCCAAGGACAAGACCATCCTCGTCTACTGCAACACCAGTTCGTTTGCAGCCCAGGTGGCAATGGCATTGCGCATGGACGGCTTCGAGAACGTGCGCCTGTTATACGGCGGCTTCAACGAATGGAAGGCGCGCGGCGGCATGGAAGCCTACGCGCGGGCGAGCAAGAAAAGCTGAAGGGTGAGTTGCCCTCCGCAGCCCCTGTGCCTTCTGACTCAGGCCCCGCTGGGTTCGGCCGCCAGCCCGCTTCTGCCTGATCCGCTGCGGCGCCAGGAGTGAGCTTGGCCGTACACAGCCTTTTCGGGCCCCACGCCCGCGTCAGACCCGTCGTCGGCCTGGCCATCTCCCTGGCCCTGCATGCGCTGGTGTTTGCGCTGGCCTTCACGCACCTCGGCGCGCTCACGGACAAGACGGACCCACCGGCGCGCGAGCAGAAGGTCACGGTGCTGGTCCTCCGGCCGCCCGAGCCCGAAAAGTCCGCCCCAGAGCCCGAGCCTCCTGCCGCCATGGCCCAGGCCCCCACCGTGCCGCACCCTGCCATCCCGGTGCCGGAAGTCGCATCGGTGGTCGAGACCGTCACGCCGCGCCAACCTGCCTCCATGGCTGCGCCGCCCGCGCCAACCGCAGAAGAATGGGCCTTTGCCGGCAAGTACAAGCTCAAGAACAGCAAGGGCTACCGCCACACCTGGGGGCAGCAGGTGCGCAGCATGATGGGAACCGCGGTCGAAGGTCCCGACCAGGGCATGGTCCGGTTCCGGATCGAGATCGCGCCCGATGGCAGCTTGACCCGGCTCGAGACCCTGTGGTCCACGTCACCGGTTGCCGAGCGGCTGGCCCGCCAGGCCATCGGCAGCATGCCGCAATGGCCGCCCACGCCGACCGGCAAGCCCTTGATCTTCGAGAAGACCATCTCGTTCTCGCCGTTCGCGTCGGACGGCCCCCCGCTTTACAAGGACGACTGCCTGCCCGACCCGCCGGCATTCAACAACCCGTTTGCTTGGGATGGCAAGTCGGCCCGCGTGCAGGTTCAGGCCCAGCCGATCGAGAAGCCGGATCCCCAGGCGCTGGAGGATTGCCTCAAGCAGCTGCCGCAGGATTCGATCGAGGCCGAAAGCGCACGCGATCGGCGGCTGCTGCAGCAGTGGGACTTCAACAGACTCGGGCGCTGAGCGACTGGCGCTGGTCATACTGCTGAGCACAGCCACTGTTGCGAGCGCGACCATGAACACGGAAGTCTTCGACGCCATCATCGTCGGTGCTGGCCAGGCCGGGCCCGCCATCGCCGCACGCTGCAGCCGCGAAGGGCTGAAGACGGCCGTCATCGAGCGGCATCACTTCGGCGGCACCTGCGTCAATGTGGGCTGCGTGCCGACCAAGACGCTGGTGGCCAGCGCGCGCGCCATCCGGCTGGCGCAGCGCGGGGCCGAGTTCGGCTTCGACGTGGCGGACCTGCGCGTGGACATGGCCCGTGTGATGGCGCGCAAGGACGCCATCGTCGCGAAGTCACGCGAGGGCGTGGAAACCTGGATGCGCGGCTTGAAGGGCACCGAAGTCATCGTCGGCGACGCCTGCTTCGTCGGCCCGGCCACGCTCGAGGTGGGCGGGCGCCGCCTGAGCGCGCCGCGCATCTTCCTCAATGTCGGTGGGCGCGCGGTGCGCCCCGCGCTGCCGGGCATCGACACCGTGACGACGCTGGACAACGTGTCGGTGATGGAACTGGACGCGGTGCCCGAGCATCTGGTGATCGTCGGCGGCAGCTACATCGGTCTGGAGTTCGCTCAGCTGATGCGCCGGCTGGGTGCCGCCGTGACGGTGGTGGAGCGTTCCGCGCGCCTGTTGCCGCGCGAGGATCCCGACGTGTCTGACGGCATCCGCGACATCCTGCAGGCCGAAGGCGTGCGCTTCGAGCTGGGTGCGGAGTGCCTGTCGCTCGCGCCCGCGGGCGAGCGCATCGTGGTCGGTGCCGCATGCGGCGATGGCGAGGGCATCACCGGTAGCCATGTGCTGCTGGCCGTCGGCCGCCAGCCCAACACGGACGGCCTGGGCCTTGAACGGGCCGGCATCCGCACGGACGCCCGCGGCTACATCGAGGTCGACGATCAATGCCGCACCAGCGCCGAGGGCTTGTGGGCCGTGGGCGACTGCAACGGACGCGGTGCGTTCACGCACACGTCCTGGAACGACCACGAGATCGTGGTGGCGAACTTGTTCGACGGCGACCCGCGCCGCATCAGCGACCGCATCCCCTGCTACGCGCTTTTCATCGACCCGGCGCTCGGCCGCGTCGGCATGACGGAAACCGAGGCGCTGGCCAGCGGCAAGCGGGTGCTGCGCGCGAAGATGCCCATGCAACGCGTCGGCCGCGCCCGCGAAGCTGGCGAGACCCAGGGCTTCATGAAGGTGCTGGTCGACGCCGACACGCAGCACATCCTGGGTGCAGCCATCCTCGGCATGAACGGCGACGAGGTTGTGCATGCGCTGCTCGACATCATGGCGGCCGACCAGCCGTACACGGTCATCTCGCGGGCCATGCACATTCATCCGACCGTGAGCGAACTGGTGCCGACCCTGTTGCAGCAACTCAAGCCGGCCTGAGCACGCAGCAGGCGCCCCGGCTGGGCACTTCGCGAAGTGGACTCTTGCCTCTGGGCGAGGCCAGCCGGCTGCATGCCGGCTCTGCGAAGGCAGCGCCTGGTCAGCCGATCGAGTTGTGGCCGTGCGTCTGGATCGGGTGCTGACCAATGCCGCAGGACCGTCAGCGAATGCGTTGGAGAATGGACGCGTTCGAGCGGCTGTCGGTCTACGGCGGCTGTACTTTGAAACCGGCCATCGGCATGGCGATTTCGTGGCCAATCGTATGACTGCAAGTGGCCGAGTGCGTGAGTAGTCCGACCGAGGACGAACGCCGGCTGCTGCTGCATTTCCAAACCCCATGGCTCCTGAGAGAAGGCCCGCTGTGGCTCGTCAGTTCCAGGTCACTGCCTGCGAGAACAGACACTGACTGCCCCACGCCTCGGCGGGACTGGTTGTTGCCAATGCCGCTGCCGGCGATTGACCGGTTCGAACGAGATGGCCCTTTGACCCGCCAACCTCAAAGCTGGCCCCTGACCGAGGCCCAGACCGCAACGCCCCCGCCGAACCCGGGCCCCAAACCCGACAAAACCCTGCACTACCGCCCCCCTCCCCTGCGCGCACACCCGGGCTTCGCGTCGTCCACCCGCTTGAGCTCCGCCATCTGCTCCCAGCGCGCGTACTGCGCCTTCAGCGTGGCCTCGGTCTCGCCCCACAGGAAGGCTTGCGTGCGCTGCTCGCCCTGGAGCCAGAAACGGTGCCAGTCCACATTGCCCTGCAGCGAGATCATGCGCTCGCTCGGCGTCAGCAGGCCGTGCGTGCCGCGCGGGATCACCACCATCTCCGCCGCCTTGTACTGGCGCCTGAGCAGGGCATAGATGTCCCAGTTGTTCAGCACCCAGGGCCCGTAGGTTTCGATGCGCAGCGCCGCCTTCACACAGTCGGTGTGCAGCGCGGGGTCGTTGCGCACCCAGCGCTCCAGCGATTCCCCGAATGGCGGGCCCTCGTTCGTCCTCTCCTTGCGCGCGAGGATGCCGTCGCTGGCCCCATAGGTCACCGCCATCGAGAACACCGTGTTGGCATCGCCATCCAGGATGCTGGCAGCGCGGATCGGGGCGTTCGAGAAGGTCACTTGGTTCAGCACCCGCTCGCCCGTGGCGCTCCAGCCCATGATGCCGATGCGCTCGCGGTCCACCAGGCCCTCCGCCACCAGCGCGTCGATGGCGCCGCTCACGCCGTCCATGAAGGCGGTTATTGCCGCCGCGTCCGTGGCCGGCCAGCCGCTGGCGGCGCGCACCGGCAGCGCCAGCACGAGCATGCCCTCGCGCAGGAAGGCGCGCCCGGCGAAGCCGCTGGTGAAGCCGTCGCGCGCGTTGGCGCCGTCCAGGTAGAAGCGCGAAGGCGAGAAGCCATAGGTCTGGATCACCAGCGCATGGCGCCGGCTCGGCCCGAATCCGGCCGGCACCATCAGCCCGCCTTCCCATGCCCGGCCCTGCGCGTCCTTCCAGCCGTAGCGGCGCATCGTGCCCCAGGCCGCGGAGAACTGCGGGTTCAGGCTGGTCAGCCGCACGCTGCGGCCATCGGGGCCGTCGGCCACCAGGTCGGGCGGCAGGTTCAGGCCTTCGGCGATGCGCAGCGTCCAGCCGCGCTCCTGCGGCGCGCCGGCCAGCGTCGCCCGTGCAGCCCCGTCCGTGGCTGCAAGCTCCTGCCAGACGCCGTCGTCGCGGCGCTGGAACTGGCGCCGCCGGCCGGCATCGATGGCCACGAAGCCCGGCTGTGCGCCCGGCACAGGGTGCGCCGCCTCCAGGCGGCCGTTCAGCGCCGCGATCACGTCCCAGTGGCCCGTGTCCGGCCAGTACTCGACGATGTACGAGCCCGCGGCCCGATCGGGCGAAACGCCCGGTGCACCCGCAGCCTGCAGCGGCAGGTGCGTGCCGGCAACCACCACCGATCGGCCCTGGTCCTGCCACAGGCGGTCGGAGCGGGCCTGCCCGGCCGCCGGCAGGCTGTCGTCGGGCGCGTCCACCACGGTCTGTTCGAGACCGTCCGCAAGCCGGTAGGCCACCAGGCGCCGCGCCACGTAGCCGCCCGGCCGCGAGAAGTAGGCCAGCGGGTCCGTCGTCAGCGCCGGCCCGAACTTGGCCATGGCTTCGGCCACCAGCGGGTACTGCCGCACCCAGGCCCGCTGGCGCTCGGTCTCGTAGCGCGGCACCAGCGCCCAGCGGCCGTCGGGCGAGATGCTGACGCCGGGCACGAAGCCGCTGGCTTCGGCAAACGGCGGGCCCAGCGCCAGCGCGGGCCGGCGCGAGCCGCTCTCGGCCACGAAGTACTGGTAGCGCCGCTGCTGCGCGCGCAGGTCGTGCTGGCCGAACTTCACGCTCCAGAACGACTGGTTGCCGACGACGACGCTGCGGGCTCCGAGGGCCTGCGCCGGGTTGGCGTGCGGCGCCGTGTACACCACGCGGCGCAGGTCGCCCGAGACCGCGTACGAGACCACGCCCAGCGGTGCGTGGGTCAGCTGCAGTAGCTGCCGCTCCTCGATGTCCACCTTGTAGACCTGGAAGACCATGCCCTCCAGCCGCGCCCGGAACACGATGGTGCGCGCGTCGGCCCAGCGTGCGTCCTGCAGTGCCGGGTAGGCCGAGTCGTTGTCCTGGCGGGCATCGAAGGCGGTCACCGCCAGCGGCGCGGCCGGCGCGCCCAGGGCCAGCTCCTGCGGCCGCAGGTCCAGCAGCAGGATCCGGTAGCGGTTGCTGTCGCTGCGTGTATCGGCCTTGCGCGTGACGATGAAAAGCCGACTGCCGTCGGGCGACACCTGGGTCTGGAGTTGGTCCGGGTCGGCATCGCGCGGCTGCACGATGCGCGTGAACTCGACCACCTCGGTGACGGTTGGCCCCGTCGGCAGCTCGGCGGCGGCCACACAGGCGGACAGCACCAGTGGGATCAGCGGAACCAGGCGCAGCCACAGGCGCGACAAGGTTCGGGGCCCTGCGCAAGCGCAGTGCCCTGTCGTTGGTGACGGCATGGAATTCGGTCCTGATTGCTCCGGTGCGGGGACCGGAGGCCGCCCTGGGGGCGGCGGGTGCAGATCCCGCCGCGGCAGCGCGGGCGGGGTGAGGCAGCGCCCGGCTGCGCGGCGCTACCAGTCCATCGAAAAACGCACGCTGGCGTAGCGCCCGCGCCAGTCGGCCTGCGACGCGTCGAAGAAGGGCGAAGCCTCCACGAACTGCGGCTGGCGGTCGGTCAGGTTGACGATGCTCAGCGCCAGCGTGGCGGACTTCGCCGGGCCCAGGCTCAAGCCCAGACGGCCCAGGTCCAGCCGGCCGCTCAGGTCGTGCACCCACGTCTGACCCAGCGTTCGCTGGCTGCTACCGGCATCGCGGTAGGCGCCCAGGTAGCGGCTGGTGATGCCCAGGCTCCACCGGCCCTCGTCGAGACCGGCCGACAGCCGGCCCTTCCACTTCGGAGCCCAGTAGTTGGCAAACCGCTTGCCCAGGCGCTGCTCGATGGGCGCGCTGGGTGCGATGGCGACGTTGTAGCGGGTGGCCCGCGTGGCGCTGGCGCCCAGCGTCCAGCGGCCCGCCGCGCCCTGCCACGACTGCCCGGCTTCGAGGTCGACGCCGGCCGTCTGCAGGCTGCCGAAGTTGACCTCGGCCCAGACCAGGCGCGTCACCGCCCCGGGTTGGCCGCCCACCGAAGGCGCCCGGCTCACGAAGCCGCCGAACAGGTTCTCGTGGTCGAGCAGCAGTTGCGGCGCCAGCAAGGCGATCAGCCCGTCGATCTTGACGCGCCAGGCCGTCAGGCCCAGCCTCGTGCCCGAGGCCTGGGGCTCCCACAGCGCGCCCACGGCAAACGCCTGGCCCTTCTCGGGCTGCAGGTCGTGGTTGGTGGCGCGCACCAGGTCCCCGGACACGATGGGCGCGTTGCCCCGCGCCGGGTCGAGCAGGCCCACCGTGCCCAGCGGGAGAACCAGGTCGTCGACGCTGGTCTGCAGCAGCGTGGGCGGCTTGAACGAAGTGGCCGCAGAGGCACGCAGCAGCATGCTGCGCGCCGGCCGCAGCTCCAGCCCGGCCTGGTATGTGCCTGCGGCGCCGAAGTCGCTGTAGCGGTCGCGCCGGCCCGCCACCGTCACCGCGGCCAGGCTCCACCCCGCCGCGCCGGCCTCGCCGGCACGCAGCAGCGGCACGCGCAGCTCGCCATAGACCGCGTCGGACCTGCGGCTGTTGCGTACCACGGTGCCGGGCACCACGGCCTCGTAGCGGTCACGCGCCCACTCCACGCCCGCGATGCCATCCACCGGGCCGGCGGGCAGGTCGACCAGCGGCCCGCGCAGGAAGGCGCTGGCCTGGTCCTTGCGGCCGTCGTTCTGCCGCACCGAGTCCGTCCAGATGCCGCGCAGCACCTCGTCGCTGGCGGCGCGGCCCGCGGTGAAAGGGTTGAGCGCCGCGGCCGCCGTCGACGCGGCCAGCGCCGCGGTGCGCGCCGCCGTGTTCACCGTGCCGTTGAACAGCAGGCGGTCGCCCTCGTCGCGCGTCGTCGAGACCGAGGCCTCGTAGTCCCAGCGCGACGCGATCTCGCCGCGCAGCCCCAGCAGCAGGCGCGCGAAATCCGTCTGGCGCTCGATGCCCTCGGTGCCGTTCTCGCCGCCCAGCCGCGCCGTCACCCGCACCGGCACGCCGAAGGGGTTGTAGGCGTTGCTGGCCGGCACCAGCAGGTTGTTCAGCAGCAGCCCGGCCTCCTGTGTGCGCAGCTTGTCCTGCACATAGGTCAGCTCGCCGAAGACCGCCCCGCCCTGCCCCAGCTGGTGCTGCGCGCTGGCGTGCACACCGAGCTGCTCGGTGCCGTACACCAGGGCCGAGCCGTTGCCGTTGGCCACGCCGCTGCACAGGTTGGCCTGGCCCGCGGTGGCCGCGAAGCCGGCAATGCCGGGCAGCTGGCCGGGCGCCATGAAGGGAATGCCGGCGAACGATGCGTCCAGCCCCGGCAGGTTGGCCCCCGACGCGCTGCTCACCGTGCCCGGCGTGCAGTTGCGCACGCGCGCATCGCGCCCGCCGAAGCGCCGGTAGTCCGCGTCGCGGAAGAAGGCGCGCTCGCTCGCGTTCAGCGGCGTGGCCTTGCTGTAGCTGCCCAGCAGCACGAAGCTCCCGCGTTCGCCGCCGGCGCCGCCGGCCAGCGAGATGCTGCCGTCCCCGAACCCCCGGCCCGAGGCCACGCGCAGGTCGAGCGCCATGCCGTCGAGGGAGCTTTTAAGGATCACGTTGACGACACCGGCCAGCGCATCGCCGCCGTACACCGCCGACGAGCCCACGGGCACGATCTCGATGCGCTCCACCGCCGCCAGGGGTATCAGGTTGAGGTTGAAGATGTTCGCGGTGGACGAGCCCACGGCCTGCACGCGCCGCCCGTTGATCAGCACCAGCGTCGAGCCCACCGGCAGGCCGCGCAGCTGCACCGAGCCCTGGCCGCTCAAGCTGCCGAAAGCGCCGTCGCCGGGTGCCATCGAAGCCTCGTTCAGGCTGCCCAGAAAACGCTCCAGCGACGGCTGCCCGCTGCGCAGGATGTCGTCGCGCGTGTAGGTATTGATGGGCAGCGCGCCTTCGGTGTCCAGCCGCCGGAGCCGGGACCCGGTGATCTCGACACGGGTCGACACCGGTTGCCCGGCAGCGGCAACAGCGGCAACCGCCGGGCTCACCGGTCCGGCATCGCCCGCGCCTTCCGCCCGCAACTGCGCCAGCCGGACGGTC
>JAUYAJ010000360.1 GCA_030693565.1 Rubrivivax sp. | reverse complement strand
ACCGGCCGCGTGGTCGAGGTACGCGACGAATACATGCCGGTGCTCGACCTCGAACGTGTCTTCGACGTGCCGCGCTTCAGCTTCGACAACGCCAGCAACATCATGGTCGTCGTCGAGGCCGAAGGTGGCCGTGTCGCCTTGCTGGTCGACGAGTTGCTCGGTCAGCAGCAGGTGGTGGTGAAGAACCTCGAATCCAACTACCGCCGTGTCGACGACGTCTCCGGCGCCACCATCATGGGTGACGGCCGCGTCGCCTTGATTCTTGACATCGGTTCGCTGGTGCGGCGCTCGCGCCACTGAACCCCGATCGCATTGAAAAGGTTTTGACGAGATGATGAATTTGATGCGGCGCTACACGATCCGCGCCCGCATGCTGTGGATGATTGCAGCTGTGCTGGCCCTGGTGGCCCTGGTGGGGGCCGTCGGACTCTGGAACCTGAAACGCGTCGACGCCATCGGCGACCGCTTCGTCAACGTGACGCACGCCGAGTCGGTGGTGTTGTCGCACCTGGTGCAGTCGCTCGGCGCCGTGCGACGGCTGGAGAAGGATCTCGTCATCAACTACGAGAAGCCGGAACAGGTCAAGGCTTTGTTGCCCGAATGGGCGCAAGCCATCGATGCCACACGCCAGCATGCCAAGGTGCTGGCCGAGGGCCGCAACGGCGAAGAGGCCAAGGCGGCGCAGGGCTTCGACGCCTTGCTGACCGAGTACCAGCAAAAGGCCGCGCCGGTGATGCGCACCATCGAGTCCAACGGCTACGACAACGCCACCGTGGCCAATCGCATGATGGCGCCGGCGATGGTGGCCATCAAGGCCATCGAGGAGCAGGTGGCCAGGCTGCGTGAGCTGCAGGCTGGCGAGTTGCGCGTTGCCGAGGCCGATCGCCAGGCCGCAGTCAGCCAGGCGCAATGGCTCTTCGTGCTGACGCTGGTTGCCGGCGTGGCCGTGGTCGTGCCGCTGACGCTGGCCAATCTGGCGTCGATCGCCGGCCCGTTGGCTGAGGCCCGCGCGCTGGCCGAGCGCATCGCCACCGGCGAGCTCAACGCCAAGGCCGATGCCAGTGGTGCCGACGAGACCGCCAAGCTGATGCAGGCCTTGGTGTCGATGCAGGATTCGCTGCGCGGCATCGTCACCCAGATGCGGGCGTCATCGCAGTCGATTCACACCGCCAGCGTCGAGATCGCCAGCGGCAACCTCGACCTCAGCCAGCGCACCGAACAAACCGCGGCCAACCTGCAAAAGGCCGCCAGCGCGCTGACCGAGCTCACCGGCACCGTCAGCCAGAGCGCCGAGTCGGCGTCGCAGGCCAACCAGCTCGCGGCATCGGCCGCGGCGGTGGCGCAGCGCGGTGGCAGCGTCGTCGCCGAGGTGGTGACGACGATGGACCAGATCAACACCAGCAGCCGCAAGATCGCCGACATCATCGGCACCATCGACGGCATCGCCTTCCAGACCAATATCCTGGCGCTGAACGCAGCCGTGGAAGCGGCGCGCGCCGGCGAACAAGGGCGCGGCTTTGCCGTCGTCGCCAGCGAGGTGCGCAGCCTGGCCCAGCGCAGCGCCGCGGCAGCGCGCGAGATCAAGTCGCTGATCGGCGCCAGCGTCGAACGTGTCGAGACCGGCTCCAAGCTGGTGCAGGCGGCGGGCACGACGATGGGCGAGATCGTTGCCAGCGTCCAGCGCGTGGCCGACATCATCGGCGACATCTCGGCGGCAGCGTCCGAGCAAAGCCAGGGCATCGTCCAGGTCAACCAGTCGGTTGGCCAGCTCGACCAGATGACGCAGCAGAACGCGGCGCTGGTCGAACAAAGCAGCGCTGGCGCTGAAAGCCTCAAGGCACAGGCCCAGCAGCTGGCGGGCCTGGTGTCGACCTTCCGCACCGGTGACGAACTCGCCGGCGCTGCGGGCGCAGCCAGTGCGCCGGCAGCCCCGCCACGTCAGCTCGCCCAGCGCGTCATCACGCAAGCCAAGCGCCCGGCCACCGGCGCCAAGCCGGCGCCAGCGCGGCCCGCCGCAGCGGCGAAAGCCGGTACCCAGGCCGACTGGGAAAGCTTCTGAACCGCGTCGCCGGCGCTTCAGTTCGCTGCGCACCGGCCGATATTGCATAGACCTATCAAGTCACCTGCCACGTCAAGGAACCCGCCATGGACATGATCACCGAAGCCACCCATGTGGCCCGCCACGAGGCCGCACGCGCTGGTGGCGGCGCGGCGCCCGGCGCCGGCCGCCAAACTCCGCAAGGCGGGGAGTTCCTGACCTTCCGCCTCGGCGCCGAGGAATACGGCATCGACATCCTGCGTGTGCAGGAGATCCGCTCTTACGAAGCGCCGACCCGCATCGCCAACGCCCCGGCCTTCATCAAGGGCGTGGTCAATCTGCGCGGCGTCATCGTGCCCATCATCGACCTGCGGTTGAAGCTGGGTTGCGAAAGCGCCGAGTACAACGGCTTCACCGTCGTCATCGTGCTCAACGTCAAGGGCCGCGTTGTCGGCGCGGTGGTCGACTCGGTGTCCGACGTGCTGGAACTGGGCCGCGACCACATCAAGCCGGCGCCCGAATTCAGCTCCAGCATCGAGGCCGACTTCATCACCGGCATCGGCTCGGTCAAGAGCGGCGACGCCGAACGCATGCTGATCCTGATGGACATCGAGGCGCTGATGAGCAGCGCCGAGATGGGCCTGATGAACGTCGCTTGAGCGGTCGCTCACGCTCTGAATTGGTGCCAGGTTGACCCGTTGATCGACCGATCAGCAACAGCCCGGATGCCCATCATCACACTCACGCTCGCAGCCCGGCGCAGACCGGGACCTTCCCCCACCCGCCATCCCCTGCACAAAGGAATCTGACATGTTTGCAAAATCCCTCCTCGTCGCCTCTCTCGCCCTGGCCGTCGGCACTTCGTTCGCCAGCACCCAGGCGACCAAGGACGACGCCGTCGCCATGGTCAAGAAGGGCGTTGCCTTCATCAAGGCCAGCGGTGTCGAAAAGGGCTATGCCGAGATCACGAACACGAGTGGTCAGTTCATCAAGAACGACCTCTACCTCGTCGTCTATGGCCTGGACGGCAAGTGCCTGGCCCACGGCGCGAACGCCAAGCAGGTCGGCCGCGATCTGATCGAACTGACCGACATCGACGGCAAGCCCTTCATCAAGGACCGCGTCGCCATGGTCAAGGCCAAGCCCGCCGGCGCCTGGCAGGAATACAAGTTCACCAACCCGGTGAGCAAGAAGATCGAACCCAAGGTGATGTACTGCGAGAAGCTCGGTGAGACCGCCGTCTGCGGCGGCGTCTATCCCTGACCCTTCTTCGCCCGCCGACAGCGCCGACCCCGCACGAGAGACACAGGTATGAAACTCAAAACAAGATTGATGATCGCGCCGGTGCTGACCGCTGCGGTAGCGCTGTCCGCCTTTGGCACCTATGGCATGCTGATGGACCGGCAATCGGCGCAGGCGGGCATTGCCGCCGGCGCCGACCTTGCCGACTTCAAGGCGCTGGACGGCGTGGGCAACGCCGTGGCTGATGTTCAGGCTGGCGTCTACCGCACGCTGGCCATCATCGATTCGGTCAACGACGCCCAGATGAAGGCGTTTCGCGCCGGCATCGCCAAGCAGATCGAGGACGCCCGCCGCGCTGCGGCAGTCATCGCCGAGTCGCGCAAGAGCGATGTCGAGTTGAACAAACTGGTCGGCGAGCTCGACCCGCAGCTTGAGAAGTATTTCAAGGATGCCGATCGCGGCATCGGCTTCGCCTCGGTCGACACCAACATGGCGGTCGGCGCGATGAAGGCCGCCGAGGTTTCGCATGCGGCGTTCAGCGCCACCATGGTCAAGATCCTGGCCCACACCGAAAAGGCCGCCGACGCCCGCGCCGAGGCGGCCGTCAAGAGCGGGCGCCAGCTGGCGCTGCTGCTGGGCGCGATCAGCTTGCTGGCCACCGGGCTGGCGATCGGCGTCGCTTTGGTTTCGCAGCGCCGCCTGCTGGTCGACATCAACCGCGCGGTGTCGCTCAGCGGCGAGGTTGCCAAAGGCAACCTCGACGTCAGCGTCGAGACCGAGCGCAAAGACGAGATCGGCGACCTGCTGC
>JAUYAJ010000633.1 GCA_030693565.1 Rubrivivax sp. | reverse complement strand
ACCGGCCAGCAAGGCCGCCAGCAGGCCGGGCTGCAGTGCGCGCAGCCAGCGGCGCTTGGGGGTGTCGTCAGTGCAAGGCACGGTAGATCTCCTCTGCCAGTTCTTTGGATATGCCGTCGACGCTGGCCAGGTCCTCGACGCCGGCATTGCCGACCCCGCGCACGCCGCCAAAACGCTGCAACAGCCGCGCACGTTTTTTCGGTCCGACGCCGGGAATGTCCTCGAGCCGGCTCGCACCGGTGCGCACGCTGGCGCGGCGCGCCCGCATGCCGGTGATGGCGAAGCGGTGCGCTTCGTCGCGGATCTGCGCCACCAGCATCAGCGCCGCGGCATCATGACCCAGGTAGACCTTGGCCCGACCATCGGCGAACACCAGTTCTTCGAGGCCAACCTTTCGGCCCTCGCCTTTTTCGACACCGACGATCAGCGACAGCGCCAGCCCGAGTTCACTGAACACCTCGCGCGCCATCGACACCTGGCCGCGGCCGCCGTCGACCAGCACCAGGTCGGGCAGCCGGGCCTGGCGGGCCGGTTTCTTGCGCGCCGGTGGCGCTTTGGCGTCTGTTTCCGTATCCGCCGCCGCCACGCTCTCGGGCAGGGGCTCAAGTTCCGCGCCGACAGCCGCGCCCGCCGCCGCGCCCAGGCGCGCCGCTTCGGCCAGCCGGGCGTAGCGCCGGCTCAGCACCTGGCGCATCGCGGCGTAGTCGTCACCCGGGGTGATGCCGTCGATGTTGAAGCGCCTGTACTGGTCGCCCTGCATCTGGTGGTCTTCGTAGACCACGCACGAAGCCTGAGTGGCTTCGCCGGCGGTGTGGCTGATGTCGAAACATTCGATGCGCAAGCTGTCGGGGTCGGCGACGTCGAGATCCAGCGCCTCGATCAGCGCGCTCGTGCGTTCGCGCTGCGAGCCCTCTTCGGCGAGCAACCGCACCAATGCCAGCTCGGCGCCCTTGATCGCCATGTCGAGCCAGATGCGGCGCTGCTCGCGCGGCTGGTGCAGCGTGCGCACGCGCACCTCGGCGGCCGCCGACAACGCCTCTATCAGCGCCGCGTCAACCGCATGGCTGAGCACCAGCAGCGGCGGCACCGCCTGGCCGATGTAATGCTGGGCGATGAAGGCCTCGAGCACCGCCACTTCGGCGCTCGGCGCTTCGGCACGCTCGTCGGCCTCGGCGGCGCTGAGCGCAGCGCCGTCGTCGACATGGGCCGGAAAGTGAGCACGGTCGCCCAGATGGCGGCTGCCACGCACCATCGCCAGGTTGACGCAGGCGCGGCCACCGGCCACCTTCACCGCCAGGATGTCGACGTCCTTCTCCCCGGTCGACAAGCTGCTGGCATCCACCGACTGCTGATGCAGCACATTGGCCAGCGCGCCGATGCGGTTGCGCAGCTCGGCCGCGCGCTCGAACTCCAGCGCATCGGCGTGGGCCATCATCTGCGCCTGCAATTCGTCGATGACTTGCTGGGCGTCGCCGAGCAGAAAGCGCTCGGCGTCGCGGACGTCGCGCGCGTAATCGTCGCGGCCGATGAAGTTGACACAAGGGCCCGAACAGCGCTCGATCTGGTACAGCAGGCAGGGCCGCGAGCGGTGGTTGAACACCGTGTCTTCGCAGGTGCGCAGGCGAAACACCTTCTGGATCAGCAAGATCGCCTGCTTGACGGCGCCGGCGCTCGGGTAAGGCCCGAAGTAGCGGTGCTTGCGGTCGACCGCGCCGCGGTAATAGGCCACGCGCGGGAACTGCTGGCTGGCGCTGGCATCGCCCGTGCCGGTGATCTTCAGGTAGGGGTAGCTCTTGTCGTCGCGGAACAAGATGTTGAACTTGGGGTTCAACGTCTTGATGAGGTTGTTCTCCAGCAGCAAGGCCTCGGCCTCGCTGCGAACGACAGTGGTTTCCAGCCGCACGATGCGGCCCACCATGTGGCCGATGCGGGTGCCGCCGTGATCCTTCTGGAAGTAGCTGGCCACGCGCCGTTTGAGGTCGCGCGCCTTGCCGACGTAGAGCACGCCGCCCTGGGCGTCGAAGTAGCGGTAGACGCCAGGCAAGCCGGGCAGCGCCGCCACCTCGGCGAGCAGCCGGGCACGGTCGGGATCGGTCGCTGCGTCGCTCATCGGTGCTGGATTGTCGCTGCCTTCGATAATCGGCCATGCGCTGGGACATCTTCTGCCGGGTGATCGACAATTTCGGCGACGTCGGCGTGACGTGGCGGCTGGCGCGCGACCTGGCGTCGCGCGGCCAGGCGGTGCGCCTGTGGCTCGACGACAGCGCCGCGCTGGCCTGGATGGCGGCCAGCGGCGCGCCGGGTGTCGAGGTTCGCGCGTGGGCCGACGGTGACGACTTCGGCGACCCTGGCGACATCGTCGTCGAAGCCTTCGGCTGCGACCCGCCGCCGGGCTTCGTCGCCGCGATGGCGCAGCGCCAGCCTCCGCCGTGCTGGATCAACCTCGAATACCTGAGCGCCGAAGACTATGTCGAGCGCTCGCACGGCCTGCGCTCACCCCAGCCCGGCGGGCTGGACAAATGGTTCTTCTACCCGGGCTTCACGGCGCGCACCGGCGGCCTGCTGCGCGAGCCCGGTTTGCTGGCCGCGCGCGCGGCTTTCGACCGCCCCGCCTGGCTCGCCGCCCAAGGCATCGAAGCGCGCGCCGGCGAGCGCCTGGTCAGCCTGTTCTGCTACGACAACCCGGCCATCCCGGCCTTGCTGGACAGCCTGGCCGCAGCGCCGACCCTGCTGCTGCTGACCCCCGGCGCCGCCCAGCACCAGGTGCAGCAGACGCCGCCGGGCCTGAGAACCATCGCCCTGCCCTGGCTGGCCCAATCCGACTACGACCGCCTGCTCTGGGCCTGCGACCTCAACTTCGTGCGCGGCGAAGATTCTCTGGTGCGCGCCATCTGGGCCGGTGCGCCTTTCGTCTGGCAGATCTACCCGCAAGGCGACGGCGTTCACGCTGGCAAGTTGGCGGCTTTCCTGGCCCGCTTCGGCGCCGCCGCCGTGCCTGGCCTGGCCGATCTGTGGTCGGCCTGGAACGGCTTGCGGGCCGGCTGGCCCGGTCTGCCCGGAGCCAGTGCCTGGCAGCGCGCCTGCGCTGGCTGGTGCGACGGCCTGGCCGCGCAGGACGATCTGGCAACCCAGCTGCTGGCCTTCACGCAGCGCCGGCTCCCCGGGTAAGCCCCGATCAACTGCTAGAATAGGCGGCTTTGCGCGCTGCGCATCCAGGCCCGATCGGGCCCCAATATCAGGCCTCGACCGAGGCCCATCGCCACGGAATCCAGACATGAAACTCGCTCAGGAACTTCGCGCCGGCAACGTCATCATGCAGGGCAAGGACCCGATGGTCGTGCTGCGCACCGAATACAGCCGCGGAGGCCGCGGCGCCGCCACCGTGCGCATCAAGATGAAGAGCCTGCTGAACAACTCGGGCGCCGAGGTGGTGTTCAAGGCCGACGACAAGATGGACCAGATCGTTCTGGACAAGAAGGACTGCACCTACACCTACTTCGCCGACCCGATGTACGTCTTCATGGACGGCGACTACAACCAGTTCGAGGTCGAGTCCGAGAACATGGGCGACGCCATCAACTACCTCGAAGACAACATGACCGTCGAAGTCGTGTTCTACGACGGCAAGGCGATCTCGGTCGAACTGCCCACCACGGTGGTGCGCGAGATCGACACCGACCCCGCCGTCAAGGGCGACACCTCGGGCAAGGTGCTCAAGCCGGCCAAGCTGGTGGGCACGGGCTTTGTCATCAGCGTGCCGATCTTCGTCGAGAACGGCGACAAGATCGAGATCGACACCCGCACCCACGAATACAAGAAGCGCGTCTGAACCTGCGGCGCTGCTGACCAAGGGCACCTGCGGGTGCCCTTTTCGTTTGCCTTCATGATGCCGCCATGGTTTTCGACTTCGACGCCGCTGTCGGCGCCCCGTTCCGCATGCAGCCCGGCCTGCGCCGCCTGGCCGCGGGCGCGCTGCAGCTGACGCCGGCGGCCCCCGGCGGGCGCCACATGCGCGAAAAACTGGCCGTGCTGTCGGCCTTTGCCGGCCAGGCCTTGCTGGTGGCGCCGGGTTTCGACGCTGGCCCTGCCTTGCAGGCGTTGGTGGACCAGGCTTTGCGCGAGCACCCGGCGCTGCTGCGCCTTGATGGCGGCCAGTTGCAGGCCATTCAGCTGGGCGTCGGCGTCGACGGCGACCGCCTCGTCGAGCTGCGCGCCGGCACCTTTGGCCTGGGCAATGAGCTGGCGCGCTGCCTGCAGCAGCTGCCAGCAGGCTGGCGGCTGGCCGGCTTGCTGAGCCTGGTCTTCGCCGAAGACTTCGCCGTCATCGACGGCGACGGCCGCATCCCCTGGCTGGCAGTGACGCTGCCGTCGCACTGGGCGCCGGAGACCAAGATCGGCCGCCGCTTCCACGAAGTGCACGCGCCGGTCGCCGACAACGCCCTCTTGCTGAACGCCGCCGACGCCTTGGCCCGCACCGTGACCAGCGACCAGCCCTGGGAGCGCTTCGTCTGGAACATCACCGACCACCCGCGGCTGCACGCCCACCCAGAGCGCGTCAGCAAGCCGCGCTGGCAGCACACCGCCCCCGCCAACGCCTGGTGGCGCACCGAGCGCCAGACCTTCATCCCGGTGCCCGGCCAGCGCCAGGCGGTGTTCACGATCCAGGTCGATCTGACACCGCTGGCCCAGGCTGTGCGCGCGCCCGGGCGGGCCCAGCGCCTGCACGCTGCGGTGGCGTCGATGACGCCGGCCGTGCTGGCCTACCGCGGCCTGTGCACGGTGCGCGATCCCTTGCTGCAGTGGCTGGCTGAGCAGCCGTGAAGACGCAGCCGCTGCAGGCGGCCGCCGACGCATCCGGCGCCGCCACGTCCCGCCAGCCCGCGCTGGCGCTAGCCCATCAGCGCTTGCTCACCGGCCACCAGTTGCCGGCGCGCTGGCAGGCCCGCCGGCACTTCGTCGTCCTGGCCACCGGGTTTGGCTGCGGTGAATCCTTCCTGGCCACCTGGGACGCCTGGCGGCGCGACCCGGCGCGCTGCGAGCGCCTGATCTGCATCGCTGTCGACGCGCAGCCGCTCAGCCGCGAGCAGTTGGCCCGCGCCTGGGTCGACTCGCCTTTGCCCGAGCTGGCACAGGCCTTGTGCAATGCCTGGCCAGCGCTCACGCCCAACCTGCACCCGCTGGCCTTCGACGGCGGCCGTGTCCGCCTGCTGCTGGGTTTTGGCGCGCCGGCGGCGCTGCTGCGCGAGCTGCATGCCCAGGCCGATGCCATCGACCTCGTTGGCGACGAGGCGCCCCCTGCCGCCGGCTGGGACCGCTGGCGCGCCGCCGCGCTGGCCCGGTTGGCCGC
>JAUYAJ010000632.1 GCA_030693565.1 Rubrivivax sp. | reverse complement strand
CCCGGCCAGCAGCGCTGCCCGCGCCGCGACGGCAGCGAATTCGACGCCCGCGCGCTGGCGCGCCTGATCGAGTTCCGTGGCCGCCCTGCCGTGCTGGTGAGCCTGAGCGACACCACCGAATTGAATGACGCCTTGCGTCAGGCGCAATGGAATGCCGGCATGCTCGCGCGCACCGAGGCCTTGTGCCGGTCGGGGTCGTTCGAAGTGTCGCTGCCCGGCGGCGCGGTCGCACTGTCGGTCGGCATGCGCGCGCTCATCGGTCTGGCCGAGGACGCACCCGTCGATGGCCAGATCGACAACCTGGCCTGGGTTCCAGCCGACGAACAATTGTTCGTCGCCGGCATCTGGCGCAATGCCGAACCCGGTGAACCCTTCGAATTCCAGCACCGGGTGCAAGGCCTGGACGGCCGGCGCCTGATCGTGCTGCACCGCGGCCAGGTCAGCGACGACGCCGCCGGCGGCGGCCGCCGCGGTGTCGCCTTGCTGCAAGACATCACCGCCCAGCGCGAAGCCGAACTGCGGGCCCAGGAACTGGCGACCCACGACGAAGTCACCGGCCTGCCCAACCGCGCCGCCTTCCTCGACCTGGTCGACGCCGCGATCCACTCGGCGCGCTGGTCTGAAGGCGCCATCACGGTCTTCGCCATCGACGTGCCGCGCATTGCCGACGTCAAGGCCAAGATGGGTTTCGGCGCCGGCGACACCCTGGCCATGGCCTTGGCAGCGCGGTTGCAGCAGGCGGCAGGTCCAGGCGAGTCGATCGCCCAGCTCAGCGACACCGAGTTCGCATTGCTGCTCGACAGCGCCGACGCCGCCAGCGCCGAGTCGACATTGCAGCGTGCCCATGCGCTGGTGGCCACGCTGCAAGCGCCGGTGCGCCTGGGGCCGACCGACATCCATCCGCGCTGCGTCATCGGTGTCGCCTCTTTCCCGGGCGACGGCGACCAGCCTGCGGCGCTCCTCGAATGCGCGCAGAAGGCGCGCCTGAGCGCCACCGAGGCCGTCAGCGTCGTGCTCTTCGAACCCGACTCCAACGTCCGTGCGCTGCGCGAGATGGCGGTCGAATCGGCGCTGCGCCAGGCGCTGGAAAACAACGAGCTCTGCCTCCATTACCAGCCCCAGGTCGATCTGTCGAACGGCGCTGTGATCGGCGCCGAAGCGCTGCTGCGCTGGACGTCGCCGACGCTGGGCGTGGTGTCGCCTTCGGAATTCATCCCGCTGGCCGAACGCAGCGGCTTGATCGCCACGGTCGGCGACTGGGTGATGCACCGGGTCTGCGAACAGACGGCCGCCTGGCGCCGCGCCGGCGTGCCGGCCACGCGTATCGGCATCAATTTGTCGGCATCCCAGCTTCAGCGCCCCGACCTCGCGCAACAACTGCAGGCCATCCTGGTCGCCACCGGCGCCGACCCGGCCAGCGTGGGCGTCGAGCTCACCGAAAGCACGGCAATGGCCGATGTCGCCATGGCCGCCTCGGTGCTGCGGCAGATCAAGGCCATCGGCGTCGAGATCTCGCTCGACGACTTCGGCACCGGCCACTCCAGCCTGAGCTGCCTGCGCAGCCTGCCGATCGACGTCGTCAAGGTCGACCGCTCCTTCGTCCACGACGTCACCGCCGCGCCCGAAGACGTCTCGGTCACCCGCGCCATCATCACCCTGGCTCACGGGCTGAAGATGCAGGTGCTGGCCGAGGGGGTCGAGACCGAGGGCCAGCTCAGCTTGCTGGCGGCGAACCGCTGCGACCGCATCCAGGGTTATTTGTTCAGCCCCGCGCTGCCGGCCGACGCCTTTGCCGAGATGCTGCGCGAAGGCCGCCGCCTGCCCGAGCGCTTCGTCACCCGCGTCAGCCGCACGCGCACGCTGCTGCTGGTCGACGACGAAGAGAACATCTTGTCGTCGCTCAAGCGGCTGCTGCGCCGCGACGGCTATCACATCATCACCGCCTGCGGCGCCGCCGAAGGCCTGCAGCGCATGGCGGAAACCGAGGTCGACGTCATCATTTCCGACCAGCGCATGCCGGGCATGACCGGCGTGGAACTGCTGCATCGCGCCAAAGAGCTCTACCCGAACTCGGTGCGCATGGTGTTGTCGGGCTATACCGAGCTGCAGTCCATCATCGACGCCGTCAACGAAGGCGCGATCTACAAGTTCCTGACCAAGCCGTGGGACGACCAGCGCCTGCGCGAGCATGTCGCCGAAGCCTTCCGCCAGAAAGAGATGGGCGACGAGAACCGCCGCCTGGCGCGCCAGGTGGAGAGCGCCAACGCCGACTTCGCCGCCGTCAACGACCGCCTTGAGCGCCTGGTCGCCCAGCAGCGTGAACAAGCCGACCTGCTGAGCTCGTCGGCCGGCAGCATGCGCGACCTGCTCGACTCACTGCCGGCACCCGTGCTCTGCGTCGACGAAGACGGTACCGTGGCCTTTGTCAACCAGCAGGCCCAAGCCTTGCTGGCGTCCTGCGGTTCGATACTCGGGCGCCGCGCGGCCGATGTGCTGCCGGCCGCGGCACTGGCGTCGATGGCACGCAGCGACGGCGGCGCCGAGATCGCCAGCTTCGGCGGCGACGATCACCTGGTGCTGAGCCGGCCGCTGGGCGGCACCGACGCTGACAACGGACAGCTGCTGCTGTTCATCCGCCAACCCGTGCTGGAGGGCGTTTGATGAGCCTCGCCATGATCGATGCCGGCGCCACTGCAGCTGCCCTGGTGCCGCCACTGCCCGAGGTTCCGGCCAGCACCGCTGGCGCCGCCACCGCAAGGCTCGCCGCGCTCTTCAGGCATTCGCTGCGCGCCGGCCAGGTGCATCCGGCGCTGCACCTGCTGCAGCGCCATCGCGCGTTGCCTGGTGTGCTGGAAAGTGCAGTGCCGGCGGCGCCGCGCAGCGCCGCCGCTCCAGTGTTGGCCCAGCCACTTGGCGAGGCCGCGCTCGAACGCAGCGTCGGCGAGTTGCCGGCGTTGCCGCAGATCGTGCTCGAACTGATGACCTTGCTGCAGGACGACAACGTCAACGCGGCCGACTTTGCCACCCGCATCGCCCAGGATCAAACGCTGGTGGCACGCACGCTGCGGCTGGCCAACTCGCCCTTCTACGGTGTGTCCGGTCGCGTCGGCACCATCCATGACGCCGTGCAGGTGCTGGGCATGCGCACCGTCGGCACGCTGCTGATGACGGCCGCCGTTTCCAGCCGCATCGCCCAGCCCGATTGCCCAGGCTTCGACTTTCCCGGCTTCTGGAAACACGCGCTCGCCACCGGCATCACCGCGCGGGCGCTGGCGCGCGCCGCGCGCCTGAACGGCGACATGGCTTTCGCCGCCGGCCTGCTGCACGACATCGGTCGCCTGGTGCTCGCGTCGCGCTTTCCGCAGCAACTGGCCGCCGCCATCGGCCACAGTGCAATGGCCGACTGCCCGGAGATCGAGGCCGAGCACGCGCTGCTGGGCTGCGACCACGCCGATGTCGGCACCCACGTTGCCAAGCGCTGGCACTTCCCGGCCGCCGTCGTCGACGCCATCGCTCGCCACCACCGCCCGGGCGAAGGCGCCAACCAGCCCGCCAGCATCACCGACGCCGTCCACGTCGCCGACGCCCTGGCCCATGGGCTGGACTTGACGGGCCAGCCCAGCGAAGCCGTGCCCGGCGCGGTGCTGGCAGCCTGGAGCCGGCTCGCCCTGGCCGACGCCCAGTACATGAGCATCCTCGAGCAAACCGAGGAAGGCGTCACCGCCTTGTGCGAGGCCCTGGCCTTATGACCACCACCGACGCCACCGCGCCGCGCTGGTCCGACCAGCAAGTCAACGAGTTGCTGCGCGCCAACGACGAGCTCAAGGCCTTGAACCAGCGGCTCTCGCAAACCCAGGAGCAGCTCGTGCAGTCGGAGAAGCTGGCCTCGATCGGGCTGCTGGCCGCTGGCGTGGCGCACGAGATCAACAACCCGGTCGGCTACATCTTCTCCAACGTCGCCAGCCTGGAGAAGTACCTCGAGGACGTCTTTCGCGTGCTCAGCGCCTACGAAGCCTGCGAGCTCGAGCACGCCGGCCACCCGGCCGCCCAGCACCTGCGCGCGCTGCGCCAGGAGGTCGACCTCGACTACCTGAAGCAAGACATCCCCACGCTGATGCGCGAGACCCAGGAAGGCATCGCCCGCGTGCGCAAGATCGTCCAGGACTTGAAGGACTTCTCGCATGTCGACGCTCGCCGGCAATGGGAGTGGGTCAACCTGCACAAGGGCATCGACTCGACGCTGAACATCGTCAACCACGAGATCAAGTACAAGGCCAGCGTCGTCAAGCAGTACGGCGAGCTGCCCGAGGTGCATTGCCTGCCCTCCGAGCTCAACCAGGTGTTCCTGAACCTGCTGGTCAACGCCGCCCACGCCATCACCAAAGAGCGCGGCGTCATCACCATTCGCACCGGAACCGCGGCCGACCAGGTCTGGATCGAGGTCGAAGACGACGGTTGCGGCATCAACGCCGACAACCTCAAGCGCGTCTTCGACCCCTTCTTCACCACCAAGCCGATCGGCAAAGGCACCGGCCTGGGGCTGTCGCTGTCTTACGGCATCGTCAAGAAACATGGCGGGCGCATCGAGGTCGACAGCGAGCTGGGTCGCGGCACGCGCTTCAAGGTCTGGCTGCCGATCGAGCCGGCCGAGACAGACGCATGAACACCGACGTCGTCGATGCCCCTGTGGCAGCGGCCGCCACCGCGGCGCCGACCTTGACGGTGCTGTGCGTTGACGACGAACCGAACATCTTGTCGGCGCTCAAGCGTGCGCTGCGCCCGCCCGGCTACCGCGTGCTCACCGCAGAAGGCGGCGCCCAGGCGCTGCAGCTGATGGAGACGCAGACGGTCGACCTCATCGTCTCCGACATGCGCATGCCGGGCATGGACGGCGCGCAGCTGCTCGAACAAGCACGCGGGCGCTGGCCGGAGACCGTGCGCGTGCTGCTCACCGGCCACGCCGACATGAGCGCCACCGTGGCCGCCATCAACCGCGGCCGCATCTTTCGCTATCTCAGCAAGCCCTGGGACGACACCGAACTGCAAGCCGTGGTCCGCCAAGGCCTGGAGCTGCGAGCGCTGGAACAGGACAAGCGGCGCCTGGAAGCGCTGACGCAGGCACAGAACCTCGAACTGCGCGACGCCAACACCTTGCTCGAGCAGCGTGTGCAGGCGCGCACCGCCGATTTGTCGAATGCCAACGACAAGCTCAAGCGCAGCTACATGAGCTCGATCAAGGTCTTTGCCGGCTTGCTCGAACTGCGCGCCGGCCGTCTGTCAGGCCATGGCCGGCGGGTCGCGGATACCGCGCGCCAGATCGCCCGCGCGATGGAGTTGCCGGCCGACGATGTCCAGCAGATTTTCGTCGCCGGGCTGTTGCACGACATCGGCTTGATCGGTGGCTCCGATGTCTTGCTCAACAAGCCCTACTCCCGCTACGACCCGGCCGAGCTGACCCAGTACCAGCGCCACGCCGTCGTCGGCGAACAGGCCTTGATCGCGCTCGACGACATGCAGGGCGTGGCCGCCATCATCCGCGCCCACCATGAGCGCTTCGACGGCAGTGGATTCCCCGACCGCCTGTGCGGCAACGCGATCCCGATCGGCGCCCGCATCCTGGCCGTGGCCGACATGTTCGACGACATGCAAAGCGGCCACCTCGCCGAGACCACGCTGACGCCCGCCGAGACCCGCACCTTGATGCGCCTGGGCCGCGGCAGCCAGTACGACCCCGAGGTGCTCGACGTCTTCCTGCACATCAGCGAGCCGCAGCGCGCCAAGAGCCGTGCCGAGGTGCTGATGGGTTCGGCCGACCTGGAAGCCGAGATGGTGCTGGCGCGCGACCTGGTGTCGACCACCGGCGTGGTCATGCTGACCGCCGGCCATGTGCTGTCAACCGCGCTGATCGCCCGCGTTCGCCAGTTCGTAGCCCGCGAAGGCGGCAGATTGAAGATTTACGTCAGGCCGCGCACCGCGTCTTGATGCCCGGCCGGCGCCAGCTGCAGCGCCACGCCGTGGCATAGCGCCGTGTCGAAAGCCTGCGCCGAAGCGCCAGGCTGCCCGCGCAGCACCAGCGCGCAAGGCCCTTGGCCACGCGTGGCCAGCCGCTGGCGCAGCGCGGCCGCGGCGCTGGTCTCGGCCGTGACCGAGGGGTCGGGCGTTCGCAGTTGCAGCCTGCAGCCGCCCAATTCGATGTCGGCTGAGAGGCAGCCGCTGGCGCCATCGGCGCGCGCGGCGCCGATCACCGCATCGTCGCCCAGCAAAGCGCGGTAACGCGCCAGCGAGGCCTCGATGTCGTGCACCGCCACCACCAGGCTGGCCACGCCGCTGGCGCCATTGCCATGCCGGCGCGCATCGCCCTCGGGCACGCGCAGCGAGCGCGGCGTGATGTCGCCGCACAGAAAGGGCAGATCCGGCGTGTCGTGGCGCGCGGTCTGCCACTTCAGTTGCTCACCATCGGGCCGCAGGCGCCGGCCATCGAAGGGGCCGCTCAAGCTGGCCAGGCCGCGCTGGCGCGCCGCCGCCAGCACCGCGCCGGTGTCGTGCGGCAGCAAGGCGAAGTCGACCAGGCCGTCGCCATGCGCCGCGTGGTCACGGTACCAGCGTTCCTGCGGCGCTGGCGCGCGCCAGGCGATCAGCTCCAGATAAGCGCCGTCGGCCAGCACCACCAGCGCGTTGTGCGAAGGGCGGCCGGCATGCTCACCACCGGCCAGCACCGTGAAGCCAAGGGCGCGGAAATCGGTGCAGGTCTGTGCCAGGTCGCCGACCGCGATCACGATGTGGTCGAGCCGCAGCAGGGCCGGCGCGCGCTCAGCCGTCATCTCAATCCTCGAGCTTCAGGTTGTGCTTCCTGACGAAAGCGCCCCAGCGTTCGAACTGCTCGAGCGCGTGGCGTTCGACGCCGGCGCCATCGGTGGCCATGACCTCGAAGCCGGCCTGGGTGAGCTTGAGGCGGACATCGGGATGCGCCAGCGTGGCCTGGAAGTCGGCGGTCAGCTTGGCCAGCGTCGGCGCCTTGGTCGCCGACGGGGCGAAGATGCCGATCCAGGAATAGGCCTCGAAGCCAGCGAAGCCTGATTCGGCCACCGTGGGCACATCGGGCAGTTCGGGCAGGCGGCGCGCACCGGTCACCGCCAGCGGGCGAATCTTGCCGGCGGCGATCTGGCCACGCAGCGCCGCAAAACTCAGCAGCGTGATCTGGCTGACGTCGCCCAGCACCGCCTGCACCGCCGGGCCACCACCGCCAAATGGCACGTGCAGCACGTCGACGCTGGCCTGGCGCTTGATGTCTTCCATCACCAGGTGGTTCATCGACCCCAGGCCGGTCGACGCATAGCTGAACTTGGCCGGCGCGCGCCGCGCGGCTTCGACGAATTCGCGCAAGTCCTTGGCAGTCACCGATGCCGACGCGCCGATCACCAGCGGGAAGCGCAGCGCCAGCGTGACGCCGGCGAAGTCCTTGAAGGTGTCGTAAGGCAGCTTGGGCTTGGCGATCGGGTTGATGGCGTGGTTGTCGAAGCTCAGCAGCAGCGTGTTGCCGTCAGCGGCCGACTTGGCGACGAACTGGGTCGCGATCTGGCTCGCTGCGCCGGGGCGGTTGTCGACGATGACCGGCCGACCGAGCTTTTCGGCCAGCACCGGCTGCATGATGCGCGCGGCGATGTCGGTGCTGCCGCCGGGCGGGAACGGCACCACCAGGCGCAGCGGGGTGTCTTTGTCGGCGCGCGCCGGCAGCGCCAGGCCCAGAGCGGCGGCGCTGGCCAGGCCGAGCGCATGGCGACGGTTGATGGACGATGACATGGGCAGGCTCCTGGCTCAATGAGGTTGGGGGAATGAAAGCGGCTCAGCCCATCCACTGGCTGACGGGCACGGCGGTGTCTTGCAACTCCTGCGACAGCACGTCGATCAGCGCCGGGCCGTCGTGGGCGAGTGCGGCGCGGATCGCGGCGTCGAGCTCGGCGGGGTCTTCGACACGCCAGGCCTTGACGCCGAAGGCCTCGGCGACGCGGGCGTGGTCGGTGCGGTCGAAGTCGACCGAGAAGTAGCGCCCGCCATAGCCGCTCTTCTGGCTCGCCTTGATCCAGCCGAAGACGGCGTTCGAGAACACGATCATCTTCAGCGGCAAGCGGCGCCGGGCGATGGTCTCGAGCTCACCGCAGGTGAAGCCGAAACTGCCGTCGCCCATCACCGCCACCACCACCGCGTCGGGGCGGCCGAACAGCGCGCCCACGCCAGCCGACATCGAGTAGCCCAGCGCGCCGTGGGCGCGGTTGGTGATGAAGTGGCGGCCGGCCTGCGGGGCCTGGAAGTAGGCCGACAGATAGGGGCAAGGCGTGCCGGGGTCGGCAACGACGACGGCGCGCGCCGGCAGCAGCCGGTTGAGCGCTTCGACGACCCGTTCGGGCCGGATCGGCTGCTGCGGCGATGCCGCCAGCGGGGCGAAGAAGTCTTGCTTGGCGCGCCGCGCCTGGGCGGCCAGCGCGCGGCCGTCGACGGCACCCGCCGGCCGGCGGCCGATGCGCGCTTGCACCGCCGCGTCCAGCGCCGTCAGCGCCAGCAAGGCGTCGCCGACCAGCGCCACCGCGGTGCGGTAGTTGGTGCCGATGGTCATGGCGTCGACGTCGATGTGCAGGATGGGCACGTCGCGGCCCGGGAACTTCCAGTGCTCGGTGCTGGTGGAGCCCGCGCGGCAGCCGATGAAGAGCACCAGATCGGCCTGCGCCACCACTGCCCGGGTTGCCGGCACGCCACCGTTCGAGCCCACCACACCGGCATTGAGCGCGTGGTCGGCCGCCAGGCTGCCCAGGCCGCTGACGGTGGTGCAGACCGGCGCCGCCAGCCGTTCGGCCAGCGCTGCCAGCGCCGCGCAGGCGCCGGCGATGATGACGCCGCCGCCGCAGATGAAGACTGGCGCGCGCGCCGCCACCAGGCGCTCGGCGGCTTCGTCCACC
>JAUYAJ010000628.1 GCA_030693565.1 Rubrivivax sp. | reverse complement strand
CCTACCTGCGGCGCGACTGCCCGGTGGTGCGTGCGGCGGGCTTCCAGGCGCTGGCCAAGGTCACGGTGAAGGCCAACGGCCACAGCATCTCGGCGGTGCTCAACGTCGTCGACGACGAACGCATTGTCGAGGCCTGCGAGCTTGGCCTGAGCATCGAGGCCTTCGCCCGCCTCGGGGTCGATGAAGGGCAGCCGGCGCAGATCGAGATCGCCGAGCCTGCGCCTTCGCTGGCCGCGCTGCACCGCAAGATCGCCGGCGAGCGGCTGTCGCGCGACGACTTGCTGGCGGTGATGCGCGACATCGCTGCGCTGCGCTACACGAAGATCGAGCTGGCGGCCTTCGTCGTCGCCACCAACCAGTTCGAGCTCGACCGCGACGAGGTGCTGCACCTGACCGAGGCGATGATCGCGGTTGGCCGGCGCATCGACTGGCGGCCCGGTGTCGGCGGCGGCCTGGTGGTGGACAAGCACTGCATCGGCGGCATCCCGGGCAACCGAACCTCGATGCTGGTGGTGCCCATCGTCACCGCCCACGGCATGCTGTGCCCGAAGACCTCGTCGCGCGCCATCACCTCGCCGGCCGGCACCGCCGACACCATGGAGGTGCTGGCCGAGGTTGAACTGCCGCTGGAGCGGCTGGAGCAGATCGTGCGTCAGACGCGCGGCTGCCTGGCCTGGGGTGGCACCGCCGACTTGTCGCCCGCCGACGACGTGCTGATCTCGGTTGAACGGCCGCTGGCGATCGACTCGCCAGGCCAGATGGTGGCGTCGATCCTGTCGAAGAAGGTTGCCGCCGGCTCGACCCATCTGGTGCTCGACATCCCGCTCGGGCCGAGCGCCAAGGTGCGCAGCATGCCCGAGGCGCAGCGGCTGAAGAAGCTGTTCGAGTATGTCGCTTCAAGGCTCGGGCTGCATCTGGACGCCGTCATCACCGACGGCCGCCAGCCGATCGGCCGCGGCATCGGCCCGGTGCTCGAAGCGCGCGACGTCATGATGGTGCTGGAGAACCACCCCGATGCGCCGCACGACCTGCGGCAGAAGTCGCTGCGCCTGGCCGGCCGCATGATCGAGTTCGACCCCGACGTGCGCGGCGGCGACGGCGAGCGCATCGCCCGCGACATCCTCGAATCGGGCCGCGCGCTGGCGCAGATGAACCGCATCATCGACGCCCAGGGCCGGCGCAGCCCGGCGGTGGCGCTGGGCGCACTGGTGCTCGATGTCGCCGCCCCCGCCGACGGCATCGTGGTCGGCATCGACAACCTGCGGCTGGCCCGCATCGCCCGCCTCACCGGCGCGCCGCAGGTCCAGGGCGCCGGCGTCGCGCTGTGCTGCAAGCTCGGCGACACGGTGCGCGCCGGCGCGCCGATGTACCGGCTGCATGCGGAATATCCCGCCGACCTCGAATTCGCGCGCCGCATGGCGGCGCAGGACAACGGCTACCGGCTCGGCGAAGCGGCGCAGCTGTCGGCGGCCGGCGCAGAAGAATGACCGGCTTGCTGCTGTGCTTCGACGACGAAGCCCGGCTCGGCCAGGCGCTGGCGGCGGCGCTGGGCCGGGGGTTCGCGGTCATCGAGCGCCACAGCTTTCCCGACGGCGAGACCCGGCTGCGACTGCCGGCCATGCTGCCGGTCGATGTCGTGCTGCTGCGCGGCTTGCAGCAGCCCAACGCCAAACTCACCGAACTGATGCTGGCCGCCGCGGGCGCACGCGAGCTCGGCGCCCGGCGCCTGACGCTGGTCAGCCCCTACCTGGCCTACATGCGCCAGGACATCGCCTTCACGCCCGGCGAGGTGGTCAGCCAGCGCCACCTGGGGCACGCGCTGGCGGCCTGGTTCGATGTCGTGGTCACCATCGACCCGCACCTGCACCGCGTGGCGACGCTGGACGCGGTGTTGCCGGGCCGGCGCGGCGTCGCGCTGACGGCGGCGCCGCTGCTGGGCGCCTGGGTGGCGGCGCAAGTGCCCGGTGCGCTGCTGCTCGGTCCCGATGAAGAGGCCGAGCAATGGGTCAGCGCGGCCGCGCGCGCGCTCGGGCTGGACCATGCGGTGTGCCGCAAGCAGCGCCATGGTGATCGTGAGGTCGAGGTCGCACTGCCCACTGTGGACGTCCGCGGCCGCGCCGTCGTGCTGCTCGACGATGTCGCCAGCACCGGCCGCACGCTGGTGGCAGCGGCGCGCGGCGCGCTTGCCGCCGGCGCCACCAGCGTTGATGTGGCGGTGACGCATGGGTTGTTCATCGGCGACGCCGCCGAGCAGATCCGCGCCGCCGGCGTGCGCCACCTGTGGAGCAGCGACAGCGTGCCCCATGCGAGCAACGTGGTGTCGGTGCTGCCGCTGCTGGCCGCGGCGCTGCGCGAAGCCTAGGCTTTGCCCTGGGCAGCGATCGCCGCCGCGGCCTTGGCGGCGGCTTCGGGGTCGCCGAGGTACTGGCTACGGATCGGTTTCAGATCGGCGTCGAGCTCGTAGACGAGCGGGATGCCATTCGGGATGTTGACGCCGACGATGTCGTCGTCGCCGATGCCGTCGAGGTATTTCACCAGCGCGCGGATGCTGTTGCCATGGGCGGCGATGACGATGCGCTGGCCGCTGCGGATCGCCGGTGCCAGCACCTCGTTCCAGCATGGCAGCACACGCGCCACGGTGTCTTTCAGGCATTCGGTCAGCGGCACCTGGGCCGGCGCCAGCTTGGCGTAGCGCAGGTCGCCGCGCTCGCTGCGCGGGTCGGTCGCATCCAGCACCGGCGGCGGTGTGTCGTAGCTGCGGCGCCAGATCAGCACCTGCTCGTCACCGTACTTCTTGGCGGTCTCGGCTTTGTTCAGCCCTTGCAG
>JAUYAJ010000611.1 GCA_030693565.1 Rubrivivax sp. | reverse complement strand
CCCGGCCGCTTTCATCGCCAAGAACGAGTTGCTGCGCCAGCCGATCGCGCGCCTGTTTCTGACCCGGCTCGGCGCTGCTTTCGTCGAGCGCCACGACCTGCAGCGCAGCGTCGACGACGCGCGCCGCCTGGTCGATCTGGTCGAGCAAGGCCGTTCGCTGCTGGTCTTCCCCGAAGGCACTTTCGTCGCCGCACCGGGGCTGCTGCCATTCCACCTGGGCGCCTTTCTGGCCGCGGCGCAGGCCGGCGCGCCGGTGCTGCCGGTGACGATTCGCGGCACCCGGGAGCTGCTGCCCGACGGCCGCTGGTGGGCCCGTCGCGCGGCGGTCGAAGTCGTCATCGACGCCCCGATCGCCGCCGCCGCCGAAGGCGAGTTGTTCGCACGCGCCGTGCAGCTGCGCACGGCGGCGCGCAGCGTCATCTTGCGCCGGCTGGCGCAGCCTTGAGCGCGGCGTCGACTTCGCCCGCCAGCGCCGCCGCGCTGCCGCGCGCCACGTCGACGCGCATCAGCAGCACCAGGCCGACGACGAAGAACAGGCCGGTGGAGGCGATGGCGATGCGGTGGTTGCCGGCGGTCAGCAGCGTCACCAGGCCGTAGGTCACGGGGCCCAGGATGGCGGACAGGCGCAGCGCAAAAGTCCACAGCCCGTAGAACTCGGCGCGCTGCGCCGGCGGTGAGAACAGCCCGGCCAGTGCGCGCCCGGCCGACTGGCTCGACCCCATGCACAGCCCGGCCAGCACCGCAGCGACCCAGAACAGCGGCGCGTCGGTGGCCATGCCCGCCAGCACCGTCATCACGATCCAGCCCACCAGCGTGATCGCCAGCGCCAGCCGGTGGCCGACGCGGTCCTGCACATAACCCCAGCTGAAAGCGCCGATGGCAGCGGCGATGTTGACGAGGAAGATCAGCATCATGGTCTGCGTCTGCTCGAACTTCAGCACCTGCTCGGCGTAGACCGCGGCCAGCGCGATCACCACCGAGATGCCGGCCTGGTAGGCGACGGCGCAGACCAGCAGACGACTGAAATCCCGAAAGCGCCGCGCTTCGTGCCAGGTCCGCCGCAGCCGCGCCAGCGCGGCGCGCAGCCCGGGTTCGTGCAGCGCCTTGACCTGGGGCAGGGCGCGCTCGCGCAGCAGCGCGAAAGTGGCCAGCGACGCGAGCGCGAAAATGCCGGCGGTGATCAGCATCGTCACCGGCACGAAGTGGCTCGCCGGCCGGCCCTGGCCTTGCGCCCACAGCACATAGGCCAGGCTCAGGCCGAGTGCCAGCATGCCGCCGAAGTAGCCGAAGCTCCAGCCCCAGCCGGAGACGCGGCCCAGGCTGTCGCGCCGCGCCAGCTCGGGCAGAAAAGCGGCGATCAGCGATTCGCCATAGGTGTAGCAGACGTTGGAGATGACGATGGCCAGCACCGCGAATGCGATGTCGCCGGGCCCGGCCCAGGCCAGCCCGGCGGTGGCGATCACGCAGCCGACGGTCGACATCACCAGCAGGCGCTTCTTGGCCGCGCGCAGGTCGGCGTAGGCGCCCAGCGCCGGCATCGTCAGCATCACGATCAGGCTCGACAGCGCCAGCGCGCCGGTCCAGGCCAGCGTCGCCCAGGCCGCGTTGCCGGCGATGGCGCCGACGAAGTAGGCGCTGAAGACGGCCGTCAGCACCACGGTGGTGTAGCCCGAGTTGGCGAAGTCGTACATCGCCCAGCCGAACACCTCGCGCTTGCGCACGCCCTCGTTCAGCGCGTCCTGGGGGAACATGGCCATCGGCAGGGCTCCGGTGTCGCGGCGCGGGCAGGGCGCGCCGCCAGGTGGGGGTGGCGCAGTATCAACCAGCGAGCGCGGCGGCCGCTGCCGCTTCGTCGTCGGCGTCGTCGGCGTCGCCCAGGTCTTCGCCGAGGAAGCCGCCGCTCTGGTGTGCCCACAGCCGGGCGTAGATGCCGCCGGCGGCGAGCAGCGTGCGGTGGTCACCGACCTCGACGATGCGGCCCCCGTCCATCACCACCAGGCGGTCCATCGCGGCGATGGTCGACAGCCGGTGCGCGATCGCGACCACCGTCTTGCCTTCCATCAGCCGGTACAGGCTGGTCTGGATCGCCGCTTCGACCTCGCTGTCGAGCGCGCTGGTGGCTTCGTCCAGCAGCAGGATGGGCGCGTCCTTGAGCATCACGCGGGCGATGGCAATGCGCTGGCGCTGGCCGCCGCTGAGCTTGACGCCGCGCTCGCCGACATGGGCGTCGTAGGCGGTGCGGCCTTTCGGGTCGGTCAAGGTCTGGATGAAGTCGTGCGCCTCGGCACGCTCGGCGGCGCGCACCATGTCGGCGTCGGTCGCGTCGGGGCGGCCGTAGAGGATGTTGTCGCGCACCGAGCGGTGCAGCAGCGAGGTGTCCTGCGTCACCATGCCGACCTGGCGGCGCAGGCTGTCCTGGGTGACGCCGGCGATGTCCTGGCCGTCGATCGTGATGCGCCCGCCTTCGACGTCGTACAGGCGCAGCAGCAGATTCACCAGCGTGCTCTTGCCGGCGCCCGAACGGCCGACCAGGCCGATCTTCTCGCCCGGGTGGATCACCAGCGACAGGCCGTCGATGACGGTGCGCTTGCCGCCGTAGGCAAAGTGCAGGTCGTCGAAGCGCAGCTCGCCGCGGCTCACGACGAGCGGCTTGGCATCCGGCCGATCGACCACGGCGCGCCCACGCGACAGCGTGTTGATGCCGTCCTGCACGGTGCCGATATGCTCGAACAGCGAGGACATCTCCCACATCACCCAGTGCGAGATGCCGTTCAGCCGCAGCGCCATCGCGGTGGCCGCGGCGACGGCGCCCACGCCGATCTGGCCCTTCGACCACCACCACAGCGTGGCGCCCGCGGTCGAGCCGATGAGCAGCACGCTCATCACCGTGTTGACGACCTCGAAGCCGGTGACCAGCCGCATCTGCCGGTAGGCCGTGACCATGAATTCCTGCATCGCGCTGCGCGCGAAGCCGGCCTCGCGCTGGGCATGCGAGAACAGCTTGACGGTGGCGATGTTGGTGTAGGCGTCGGTGACCCGGCCGGTCATCAGCGAGCGCGCGTCGGCCTGCAGCTGTGCGACGCGCCCGAGCCGCGGCACGAAGAAGGCGAGCGTGGCGATGTAGAGCACGAGCCAGCCGACGAACGGCAGCATCAGCCAGGGCTCGAAGCCGCCGACGATGGCCACCATGGTGACGAAGTAGATGACGACGTAGACCAGGATGTCGGCGAAGATCAGCCAGGTGTCGCGCACCGCCAGTGAGGTCTGCATCACCTTGGTGGCGATGCGGCCGGCGAACTCGTCCTGGTAGAAGTTCATGCTCTGCTCGAGCATCAGCCGGTGGAAGTTCCAGCGCAGCCGCATCGGGAAGTTGCCGAACACCGCCTGGTACTTGAACAGCGCCTGCACGCCGGCAAGCACCACGCTGCCAGCCAGCAAGGCCGCCAGCAGCGCCAGCGTCTTGCCTTCGCGCGCCCACAACTCAGCCGCCGGCACGCGGGCCAGCAAGTCGACCATGTGCGCCATCATCGCGAACAGCAGCGCCTCGAAGGCACCGATGCCGGCGGTGAAGATCGTCAGCGCCAGCAGGAAGGGCCGCAGCCCGCGGCTGCATTCCCACAGAAAGGCGAAGAAGGCCTTGGGCGGCGGCGGCGGCAACGCGTCCGGGTAGGGGTGGACCAGTTTTTCGAAGCGCGAGAACAAGCGGGATCTCCGTGGCGCGCCGGGTTCGGTCCGGCTGGGCTGCGGATTATCGGCAGCTTGGGCAGCCCCCGTACACTGATCGTGGCCATTCCTTCCCCTCGCCACTGGAGCGCACGATGACGTCCGACGCCAAGCCTTTGCCCACCGACTGGAAGCGCGACGGCGTGCGCGTCGTGCTCGCCGATCAGCTCGACCCGAACACGGCGCAGACGCCGGGCATGGACCGCAAGGCGGCGATCAACTTCGCCCGCGTCGGCGCGCAGAAACTGTGGGCCGGAACTGTCCACATCCATGCGGGCGCCAAGACCGGCGCCCACCACCATGGGGCGCTGGAAAGCGTGATCTTCGTCGTCAAGGGCCGGGCCCGTATGCGCTGGGGTGAGCGGCTCGAATTCACCGCCGAGGCCGGGCCGGGCGACTTCATCTACGTGCCGCCCTATGTGCCGCACCAGGAGATCAACGCCAGCGCCACCGAGACGCTGGAATGCGTGCTCGTGCGCAGCGACGGGGAAGCGGTGGCGGTGAACCTGGACATCGAGCCGGTGGAGGCGCCGACCACGGTGCCCTGGGTCGATCCGGTCCATCCCGGCTGAGGTTTTGCCTGCACCGTGAAGAACACACGGTCGCAGTTCACGCTGTCAGGTGGACACACACAGTCTGCAACACCTGCTTACCAGCGGCCCTGAAAGACTGCCGATATCCCATCATCGAAGTCGCCGGGGTTCCGCACCATGAGCAAGTTTCTGATCGCTGTCGGCCTCATCGGCCTGGCTCTGACCACCACACCGCTGCGCGCCGACACCGACGCTGCCGAGTCGGCGCTGCGCGCCCAGTTGGAGACGGCGCTGTGGCCGGGCGACATCGTGCGCCTGGCCGACCAGTACCAGCAGCAGTTTCCAGGCGGCAGCAGCGCCGCGATGGCCGCCCAGCTGCGCCAGCAGGCCAGCGTTTCGATGCAGGTGCTGAGCCGCTCCGAAGTGCGTCTGCACCGCAGCGCCTTCCGCGCTGCCGACGCCCCCGAAGCCGTGCAGGAAGACCTGCGCCGCGCCGCCTTGGGCGACAAGGAAGCGGCGGTGCGGCTGGCACGTCATCAGCAGCGCGAAGACGCTGACGCAGTGCATGCCGGCCACCGCTACGTCGGCTGGCTGCAACTGGCGTCATTCCTCGGCGACGAGCGCGCCAGCTACGAGCTGGCACTGCACTTCCGCCGCCAGGACCAGCCGCTGCTGGCGACGCAGTACGAGACGCTGGCGCTGAACATGGGCTTTCGCGCACCACCATCGCTGGACCAGCGCCGCTGACCCAGGAAGCGACCGCTATCATGCTGGCGGGCCCTGCGATGGCCCGGAGACCCCGGCATGTTCGACTACATCGTCATCGGCGGCGGTTCCGCGGGCTGTGTGCTCGCCGGCCGCCTGAGTGAAGACCCAGGCACCAGCGTGTGCCTGCTCGAAGCCGGCCTGCCCGACCGCAACGTGCTCATCCATTGCCCGGCCGGCCTGGCGCTGCTGGCGCAGAACGGCCAGGCCAACTGGGCCTTCCAGACCCAGCCGCAGCCCGGGCTGAACGGCCGCCGCGGCTACCAGCCGCGCGGCAAGGTGCTGGGCGGGTCGAGTTCGATCAACGCCATGATCTACCTGCGCGGGCAGCGCCAGGACTACGACGACTGGGCCAGTGCCGGCAACCCCGGCTGGGGCTGGGACGAGGTGCTGCCTTATTTCAAGCGCGCCGAACACAACGAACGCGGCGCCGACGACTTCCACGGCACCGGCGGGCCGCTGAACGTGATGGACTTGCGCAGCCCGAACCGCTTCGGCCCGGTGTTCGTGCAGGCGGTGCTGCAGGCCGGCATCCCCGCCAATCCCGACTTCAACGGCGCCAGCCAGGAAGGCGCCGGCCTGTACCAGGTGACGCACCGCAACGGCGAACGCTGCAGCGCCGCCAAGGCTTACCTGGCGCCGCATCGGGACCGGCCCAACCTGCAAGTCATCACCGGCGCGCGCGTCACCCGCATCCTGATGGAAGGCCGGCGCGCCGTCGGCGTCGAACTGCAGCAAGGCGCGGCCAGGCGTGAGCTGCGAGTCCGCCGCGAAGTGCTGCTGGCCGCCGGCGCCTTGCAGTCGCCGCAAATCCTGATGCTGTCGGGCATCGGCCCGGGCACACACTTGCAGCAGCATGGCATCGCCGTGGCCCATGACTTGCCGGGCGTCGGCCGCCATCTGCACGACCATGTCGACGTCGTCCAGGTGGTCGACGTGCCGCAGGCCAAGGACTTGTTCGGCCTGTCGCTGACCGGCGCCTGGCGCGCGCTGCAAGGCATCTTCGAGTGGCGCGCCCACCGCAGCGGCATGTTGACGACCAACTTCGCCGAGGCCGGCGCCTTTTTGCGCAGCCGGCCTGACGAAGCCTTGCCCGATCTGCAACTGCATTTCGTCGTCGGCAAGCTGGTCGACCATGGCCGCAAGACCGTGTTCGGCCATGGCTTTTCGTGCCATGTCTGTGTGCTGCGGCCCAAGAGCCGCGGCAGCGTCACCCTGGCCAGCGCCGACCCGACCGCGCCGCCGGCCATCGACCCGGCGTATTTCGCCGACCGCGACGACCTCGAACGCTTGCTGGCCGGCTTCAAGCTGATGCGCGGCATCCTGCAGCAGCCGGCGCTGGCCGGTTTTGCCGGCCGCGAGCTCGGCGTCTCGGCGGCGGCTCAGACCGACGCCCAGATCGAACATTTCCTGCGCGAGCGCGCCGACACCATCTACCACCCGGTGGGCAGTTGCCGCATGGGGCCGGGCGAACTCGACGTTGTCGACGCCCAGTTGCATGTGCATGGTGTCGAGGGTTTGCGTGTGGTCGACGCGTC
The DNA here is from genome assembly GCA_030693565.1 of Rubrivivax sp. GTDB lineage: Bacteria > Pseudomonadota > Gammaproteobacteria > Burkholderiales > Burkholderiaceae_C > Rubrivivax. The sequence continues at coordinate 258 of JAUYAJ010000611.1, read as the reverse complement.
GATCATGCCGCGCATCGTCTCGGGCAACACCAACGCACCGGTGATCATGATCGCCGAGAAAGCCGTCGACATGATTCGCGCTGCAGCATGAGCGCGCCGGGCCGTCCCCTAGGAGTGTGGGCGGCAGAAGGCGACGCCCGCGCCGGGGCGAGTCGCGCTGACGAGCGAGGCGTCGGCGAGGCGTGTGGCGGGCCCCACAACGAGCCGGCAACGCGGCTCGGCGGCGCGAATCGCCCCGGCCCTTCGGGTTGGGCCTGC
>JAUYAJ010000610.1 GCA_030693565.1 Rubrivivax sp. | reverse complement strand
CGGCGCCCGAGGCGCTCGGCCGCATTGCCCGCGTTGATGGCGGCAATGGCCATTCGGGCCGGCGCGCGCCGGAACTGCACTTCGGCGTCGGCCAACAAGCCGCCGGCGCCGCGTTCAGCGTCAAGCTGGACTGGCGCGGCTTCGACGGCGTGCTGCGCAGTCAGACCGTCACCGTGCAGCCGGGCTGGCACACGGTCCTGCTCGGCGCCTGAAAGCGCGCCACAAAGGCACCACCATGAGCACACCACACACCATCACCAGCACCTATTTCTATCCCAAGGGCAGCCCGCAGCGCCGCATGTTTGCGCTGTGCTACTTCGGCAGCCTGATCCTGCTCTGGAACATCGCCGGCCACAGCTTTCTGGGCTTCGAGCAAGCCTGGGCGGCGCCGGTGGTTGGCGTGCTGACGGCCGTGGCAATGACCTTGCTGGCCGAGCACCTGCGCGCCTGGTCGGCCGGCGATGGGCTGCGCTATCGCAGCGGCGTCACGCCCTTCGCAAGCACCTTCATCCCGGCGCTGATTCCCGGCCTGGCGGTGGCGATGCTGCTCTACCCCAACGAAGGACTGGCGGCGATCGCCTTTGCAGCGGCGCTGTCGATTGCCTCCAAGGCGCTGGTCCGGGTTCGTCTCGGCACCGGCACCCAGCATGTCTACAACCCGTCGAACTTCGGCATCACCATCACCTTGCTGGCCTTCCCCGCCGTCGGCCTGGCGCCGCCCTACCATTTCACCGAGAACCTGACCGGCATCGCGCATTGGCTGCTGCCACTGGGCATCCTGGCCAGCGGCCTGCTTGTGCACGGCTTGTCGACCGGCCGGCTGCCGCTGTGCGCGGCCTGGATCGTCGGTTTCATCGGCCAAGGCCTGGTGCGCGCGCTGGTGTTCGACATTCCCTGGAACGTGCCGCTGATGCCGATGACCAGCGCCGCCTTCATCCTCTTCACGCTGTACATGATTCCCGACCCGGCGACGACGCCCTTGAAAGTGGGGCGCCAGATCCTGTTCGGGGCCGGCATGGCGGCGATCTACGGCGTGCTGATTTCCGCTCACGTGGTCTTCAGCCTCTTCATCGCGCTGTTCATCGTCTCCAGCCTGCGCGCGGCGCTGTTGCTGGCGCACGCCGGCGCGGCACGGCGGCAGGCCGCGATGCCCGTCCAGGCGCCCGGCTGAGGCGCTTCAGAACGGCATCGACCAGCGCGCGCTGAGCAGTGCGCTGCGGCCCGGCGCGGGCTCGAAGAAGCGGCTGTTGCCTTCGTTCACGATCACGCTGCCGGCGACGCGGCGATCGGCCAGGTTGTCCAGCCGCGCCAGCAAGTCCAGCCGGCCAGGGCCGGCCGCAACCTGCCAGCGCGCGCGCAGCGCCAGCAGGCCGAAACCGGCGGCGAAGTCGCTGTTGACATCGTTGACCGGCAAGCGGCCTTGGCCGCGCGCTTCCAGCGCCAGGTCCACAGCCGGCAGCGGCTGCCAGGCGAGTTCGGCAAAGCCGCTGCGCGCCAGCGTGCCGGCGATTCGGTTGCCCGCAGGCACCGGCAGCGTCGGCGTGGTGCAGGGCACGGCGGCGCAGACGCTGAAGCCGTCGACGTAGGTGGCGTGCAGCAGCGTCGCGGTGACTTGCGCGCGCCAGCTGCTGGCGATGCGCCAGCGCAGGTCGAGCTCGGCGCCGCGGCGCTGGGTGCGGCCGACGTTGCGGAAGGTCGAGCGCCCGCCGCTGTTGCTGGCGACTCCGATCTCGTCGTCGCTGCGGGCGTCGAACAGCGCAGCGTCCAGTGCCAGCCCCAGCGCGGGCTGTCGCCACTTCGCGCCCAGCTCCCATTGCTCGCTGGTCTGGGCGCGCAGCGCGCTGTTGAAGCCAGGCTGGCCGTCGGGCCGGTAGGCCAGTTCGTTGAAGGTCGGCGACTCGAAGCCGCGGCCGGCGCTCAGGTACAGCTGCAGACCGTCGGCGGCGCGCCACTGGATCGCCGCCACCGGGTTGGTGTAGCGGTAGGCCAGTGCGCCCGAATCGTCGCGGTTGCTGCCGACGATGTAGCGGTCGGTCGACTCGAAGTCCACGCGCCCGCTGCGCAGGCCCAGTGTCGCAGTCCAGTGCGCCGCGAGCTGGGCTTCTCCCTGCGCGTAGACGTCGCGCGTCTCGACGCGGTTGTGTTCGTCGCGGCGCAGCCGGCCGCTGACGCCGAGCAGGCGGTCGGCGCCGCTGCCGCTGAAGTTCTCGAAGCCGTGCCGGTCTTCGGCGCTGCGGTCGGTGGCAATGCCGGCCACCAGCTGCGCCTGGCGCCCGTCGGCCAGCGCCCAGCGCCACACCAGCCGCGCATCGGCACCAGCGAAGCTGCGGTCGAAGTCGATCACCCCGCCGGGCTGGGTGGCGGCGGTCTGCGTCGCGACCGGGATCGACTGCCACTGCGTCACCGAACGCTGGCCGCGGTACAGGCTGACCAGGCTTTCGCGCAAGGCGCCGGTGTCGGCGAAGCGGTGGCGCCAGCTGGCGCCGGCCTGGTCCTGCCAGGTGTTCTTGCGCGTGTTGAAGCGGTCGGCCTGGCCGGGCGTGCCCTGCGGCAGCGCGACACCGGTGGTCTGGTCGGGGTTTTGCTCGAACTGCGCCCGCGTCAGGCCCAGCGGGTCGAGCGCCGGCTGGTTGATCGCGTTCAGCACGACGACGACACGGTCGCGCTCACCGTCCCAGCCCAGCCGGACATTGCCCAGGCTGCGCTCGGCCGCGCTTTGCGGCCGAAAGCCGTCGGTCTGGAAGCGCGACACCTGGGCGCGCAGGCTCCAGCCACTGCCCAGCGGCGCGGCCACGCCGAGCCGCCACTGACGCAGACCATCGCTGCCGGCGTCGCCGTCCAGCGTCAGCTCGCGCTTTGTCGGCGCGGCGCTGACCAGCGCGATGACGCCGCCCGAGCTGTTGCCGTAGAGCGCGGAGAACGGGCCGCGCAGCACCTCGATGCGCTGCGCGCCTGCGAGGTCGAAACTCGTCACCTGTCCCTGACCGTCGGGCCCGCTGGCGGGCAGGCCGTCGGCGTACAGGCGCAGGCCGCGCACGCCGAAACTGGCGCGGGCGCCAAAGCCGCGCGAGTTGATCTGCAAGTCCTGGGCGTAGTTGCTGCGGTTGCTGACCACCAGCCCCGGCACCCGCGCCAGCGCTTCCGACAGGTTGACCATCGGTCCGGCGGCACGCAGCGCGTCGGCATCGACGACGCCGACGGCGTAGGGGGTGTCGAAGACGCGCTGCTCGCTGCCGCTGGCGCTGATGACCACCGGCTCACTGGCAACTTGGGCGGCCGCCGGCACGGCGGCCAGCAGCAGCGACGCCAGCGTGGCCGCTCGCCGTTCAGCGCGGCGGCTGGGCTTCGATGCGGATGCTGGTGAACCAGGCGGCGAGGTCGGCAATGTCGTCATCGGTCAGGGCCTTGGCCATCACGGCCATCACTTCGTGTTGTCGGGCGCCGCTGCGGTAGGCGCGCAATTGTGCAGCCAGATAAATTGCCGGCTGGCCGGCCAGGTGGGGCGCGTCGGGCTGGCTCGAAATGCCCAGCGGGCCGTGGCAGACGGCGCAGGCCCGCGCCTTCAGGCGCCCGGCCTCGGTGTCGCGCGCTGGCGCTGGCAGCGCCGCCAAGGCCAGCAAGGCGGTCAGCAGCGCGCCGGTGCGGAGTCGAACGGGTGGGCTCATGCGTCGGGCAAACGAAGGGGTTCCGGCGCGGCGGGCGCCGGAACCCCGGGGTGGGCCGCGCTTCAGGGCGCAGTGTAGGTGACGCGGTAGATCGCGCCGGCGAAGTCGTCGCTGATCAGCAGCGAGCCGTCTTTCATCACCGCCACATCGACCGGGCGGCCGCGGTACAAGCCGTTCTCGTCGAGCCAGCCGGCGGCAAACACCTCGGTCTTGTCGGCCGTGCCGTCGGACTTCAGCGAGGTGAACAGCACCTGCGCACCGACCGGCGTGGTGCGGTTCCACGAGCCATGCTGGGCCGAGAAGAACCCGCCCTGGTACTTGGCCGGGAACATCTTGCCGGTGTAGAAGCTCATGCCCAGGTCGGCCGCATGGGCGACGGTGTAGACCTGCGGATCGGTGATGTCGGCCGGCAGCGGGTCTTTGTCATAGCCATGCTCGGTGATGCGTGTCTTGCCCTGCTTCCACGGATAGCCGAAGAACTGCCCCGCCTTGGTGATGCGGTTGATCTCACCGGCGGGGATGTCGTCACCCATGCCGTCGGTCTGGTTGTCGGTGAACCACAGCGTGCCGTCCTTCGGGTTGAAGTCGTGGCCCACCGAATTGCGGATGCCGGTGGCGTAGACCTCGCGCTTGCTGCCGTCGAAGGCGTTCATGCGGATCATGCCGCCGATGCCGACTTCGTTGTAGAGCTTGATCTTGTCGCGCGGCTGGACGTTGAAGGGCTGGCCCAGGCTGACGTAGAGCATGCCGTCGGGCCCCACCTTGCACACCCGGGCGCCATGGTTGTAAGACTCCTCCTCGGGCGGGATCAGCTTGCCCTGGCCGACGACTTCGATGACGGCGACATCCGGGCCTTCATAGAAAAACTCGGCGGCCGGGAAGTTCAGGATGCGGTTGTGCTCGGCGACGATCAGGAAACCATCCTTGGTCCAGCAGACACCGTTCGGGTTGGTGAATTTCAGCGACGGCGCGAAAGACTTCACCTCGTCGGCCACGCCGTCGCTGTTGCGGTCGGTGACCGCCCAGACGGTGGTCTTGCGGGTGCCGACGAAGAGCATGTTGGTGCTCGGCGCCACCGCCATGTGACGCGCGTCAGGCACCACGGCGTAGAGGTCGATGCTGAAGCCCGGCGGCAGCTTGACGCGCTTGAGGTTTTCGCGGATCGCGTTCGCGTTGCGACCTTCCTGCGGCACGACGGGGATGTTGAGGTCGGTGGTCGCGACCTTCATCTGCTTGAGCTTGTCGATGTTGCTCTGCGCCGCTGCTGGCCAGGCCAGTGCGCAGCACAGGGCGGCGGCGAAGCAGCTTGCGGTGGTTCTCGGCGTCGGCATGGCAGGTCTCCTCGGGTTGGGGTCGGGGGCGATCGCGTGCCGCGGCGTACCGTGGCCCCTGAGGCTGTTTGCAATCGGCGTACCAGTCCGGGAACACCCTGAGGGCTGGCGTGGCCACCGGGCATCGGCGCCGCCGCGCCGCTGCGCCGCTGTTCAATGGCAGGGCGATGTGCTGCACAAGTCGTGCAGAAAGTGCACAGTTGCCGCGGACCGACGGCACTGTTAGCTTGTGCTCCCGCAGCATGGGCTGGCCCGCTCGGCAGCCCCCAGGAGGGACGATGAACCCCAGCCACGAACGCCAGCTTGGGCACGCGCAGGCCTTGCGCGCCCGCGGCAGTGCGCTGCCCCCAGACGGCATGCCGCCGCCGGTCATTCTCGACAGCTGGGTGCGCTGCATGGCGGCCGGGCTCGACGTCGCCTTGCTGCCGGTGACCCCGGTCGTCGAGGCGGCCGATCTGGCTCGCCGGCGCGACCACGCCGAAGTCGTGCGCCGGCTCGCACGCGCCGAACTGGAGACGCTGTCACGGCAAATCTCGGGCTCCAACTTCCTGCTCGCTTTTGCCGACCGCGAAGGCGTCATCCTCGACCTCTACGCCGACAACCGATTTTCGATGAGTGGCTCGGACGCCGGCATCGTCGTCGGCAGTTGCTGGCGCGAAGAGGTCTGCGGCACCAACGGCATGGGCACGGCGCTGGCCACCGGGCAGTCGGTGTCGGTGAGCGGGCTCGAGCACTACCTGTTTCGCCTGGGCGGCATCGCGTGCACGGCGACGCCGATCCGCGACGCCGGCGGCGAGACCGTCGGCGTGCTCGACGCATCGTCCTACCTGGCTTCGCGCCAGCGCCACACCCAGGCGCTGATGCAGATGGCCGCCACCCACATCGAAAACGGTTTGCTGACCCACCAGATGCGCGGCCGCCTGGTGCTGGCCATCCACCCGCGCGCCGAATACCTGGCGACGCTGAGCGCCGGCTTGCTGGCCTTCGACGACGGCGGCCGGCTGCAGGCGGCCAACGCCCGCGCCCATGGCTTGCTGGCCGGGCTGGGTGCGGTGCCGGGCGTCGCATTCGAGCAGCTGTTCGGCGAAGGCTTCGAGCAAGTGCTGGCGCGGCTGCACGTGGGCGGCGAGGCGCGCCTGCACGATGCGCTGGGCAGCGCGCTGGTGGTGCGCGTGGTCAGCCGGCCGGCATCGCGGCGCGGCCAGGCCTTGCAGGCGCTGCGAATGGCGCCGCCGCGGGCACCGATCGCTGTCGACGGCATGGCGCCGGATTTTGTCGCCGCCGACCCGGCCGTTGCCGAAGCCTGCCGGCTGGTGCGCGCGGCGGTGCGCATCAAGGCGCCAATCCTGATCCACGGCGAAACCGGCACCGGCAAGGAGTTGCTGGCCCGCCATGCCCACCGCTGCAGCGAGCGCCGCGGCGAGTTCGTCGCCGTCAACTGCGGCGCGATTCCCGACGAACTGTTCGAGGCCGAGCTGTTCGGCCATGTCGGCGGCGCCTTCACCGGTGCGCGCCGCGACGGCAGCGCCGGCCTCATCGCCAGCGCCGACGGCGGCACGCTGCTGCTCGACGAGTTGAGTGAACTGCCGGCGCCGTCGCAGGCGGCGCTGCTGCGCTTTCTGGACGAGCAAGCGGTGCGGCCGGTGGGCGGCACGCAGATGCGCCGCGTCGACGTCCAGCTGCTCGCCGCCAGCAACGCCGACCTGCTCGCCCAGGTGACGGCGCGGCGTTTCCGCGCCGACTTGCTGTACCGCCTGAACACCGTGCAGGTCGCGCTGCCGCCGCTGCGCCTGCGCCAGGACTTCAGCGCCGCGGTGCACGCCGTGCTGGCGGCGATCGACCCGGCGGCGGCGATCAGCGCGGCGGCGGTCGAGCGGCTGGCCTTGCACGGCTGGCCGGGCAACTTCCGCGAGCTGCGCTCACTGCTGACGCGCGCGCTGCTCCAGCATGGCGACGGCTGCATCGAGCGCGCCGACGTCGAGCCGATGCTGCCCGCTGCCGAGCCCGCGAGGGGCTCGCAGCTTCAGCTGGCCGCCGGCGAGCGCGTGCGCAGCGAGTTCGAGCGCTGCGGCCGCAGCGTCAGCCGCACCGCTCGCAGCCTGGGCATTTCGCGCACCACCGTCTACCGCCACCTGCGCGGCGCCGGGCCGGCCAAGGTCTGACGGGGCAGGGTTCAGCGGCCTTCGAACTTCGGCGGCCGGCGGGCAGCAAAAGCGGCCAGGCCTTCGCGCAGGTCGGCGCTGGCGGCGCAGCGCGCTTCGCGCTCGCGCAGCAGGGCGATGTCGAAGACACCGCGCGCGACTTCGTTGAGCGATCGCTTCATGCCTTGCAGCGCCAGCGGCGCCAGGCCGGCCAGGGTGTCGACACGCTGCTGCACCGCGCTGTCCAGCACCGCCGGCGCCACCAGTTCATCCAGAAAGCCCAGGTGCAGCAACTCGTCGGCGGGGACCGCCTGCGCGAGCAGGAACAGCCGCTTGGCCGCCGCCAGGCCGAGCCGGGTGACGTAGCGCTGCAAACCGCTGGGGTAGTAGTGCAGGCCCAGGCTGGCCGCCGGCATGCGCAGCTCCATGCCGCCAACGCCGACGCGGAAGTCGCAGGCCAGCGCGAGGTCGATGGCGCCGCCGTAGACGCTGCCGTTCAGGCGCGCAATGGTCGGCACCTGCAGCGCCTCGAGCGCGTCGACGGTGCGCTCGAAGCCTTGCGGGTCGTCGCGGGCGGCGTCGGCGGACTCGAGCTCGCCGAGATGAAAACCGGCGCAGAAAGCGCGCCCGCTGCCGGTGAGCACGAGCACGCGCAGCGACGGATCGGCGGCCAGATGGCTCAGCTGGGCCTGCAGCGCCTGCAGGTCTTGCCGGTGCAGCCGGTTCAGGTGCTGCGGGCGGTTGAGGCGGATCGTCGCCACGCCGCGGCTGTCGATGGCCAGCTCGGGCGGGCCGGCGGCGGCTTCAGCCATGGTGGGGCAGGTGGCGCGCCGCGAGCACGCCGTCGATCGCTGCCAGCGTGGCCAGCACCTCGGCGCTGACCGCGCTGTCGACGTCGACCAGCGTGTAGGCCATTTCGCCGCGCGACTTGTTGACCATGGTGTGGATGTTGAGCCCGGCGAGTGCCATCGCGGTCGAGATCTGGCCCAGCATGTTGGGCACGTTGGCGTTGGCGATCGCGACCCGCCACGGCGATTCGCGTGCCATGCTCACCGGCGGGAAGTTGACGGCGTTGACGACGTTGCCATGCTCGAGGAAGTCGCGCAGCTGGTCGACCGCCATCACGGCGCAGTTCTCCTCGGCCTCGCGCGTGCTGGCGCCCAGGTGCGGCAGCGCCACCACCTGCGCCACGCCGTGCAGCGCCGGCCCCGGGAAGTCGCAGACGTAGTTCGCCAGCCGCTGGGACGCCAGCGCCTCGGCCACCGCGCTGCTGCTGACCACGCCTTCGCGGCTGAAGTTCAGCAGCACCGCGCCCGGGCGCATCAAGCCGATGTTGGCGTCGTTCACCAGGTGGCGCGTGGCCTCGACCAGCGGCACGTGCAGGCTGACGAACTGGGCCTGCTTGAGCACTTCGTTGACGCTGGTGGCGCGGCGCACCGCCGACGGCAGGCTCCAGGCCGCGTCGACGGTGATCTCGGGGTCGTAGCCGAGCACGTCCATGCCGAGCTTGATGGCAGCGTCGGCGACCAGGCAGCCGATCTTGCCCAGACCGACGACGCCCAGCGTCTGACCCGCCAGCTCGTAGCCGGCGAAAGCCTTCTTGCCGTCTTCGATGGTCTTTTCGAGGTCGGTGGCGTTGACGTCCAGCGCGGCGGCGAAGCGCAGCGCCGGCGCCAGGTTGCGCGCCGCCATCAGCATGCCGGCGAGCACCAGTTCCTTGACCGCATTGCCGTTCGCCCCCGGGGCGTTGAACACCGGCACGCCGCGCGCACTCAGCGCTGCCACCGGGATGTTGTTGGTGCCGGCGCCGGCGCGGGCAATCGCCCGCACGCTGGCTGGAATC
>JAUYAJ010000606.1 GCA_030693565.1 Rubrivivax sp. | reverse complement strand
AGCAGCCGCGAGGCGCTGCGCTCGGGCGCCGGATGCTGGGCGATGAGTTCGGGCGGGAGGACGAAATCGAAGTCGGCGAGGGTGTGATCGGTCATCGGGAGCAGGCTTTACCGGCCTGAGGGGCAGAGGAACCGGCAAAATTGTTCCATGCCTGAAGCCCAGCCGCCACCGGCGCCCAACAAGCCAGCCGCCGCCGCAGGGAAATCGCTCTCGGGTCCGGCGCAGGCGATGGTCAAGCTCGGCCTGCGGCGCGACATCGATCTGGCCTTGCACCTGCCGATGCGCTACGAGGACGAAACGCGGCTGCAACCCATCAGCGCGCTGCGCGACGGCCAGACCGCGCAGGTCGAAGGCGTGGTGCGTGACAGCCGGGTCGAGCTGCGCTCGCGCCGCCAGCTCGTGGTCCACCTGGCCGACGGCGGCGGCGAACTGGTGCTGCGCTTCCTCAACTTCTACCCGGCACAGCAAAAGCAGCTCGCCGCCGGCCAGCGCGTGCGCGCGCGCGGCGAGGTGCGCGCCGGCTTCTTCGGCCGCGAGATGGTGCACCCGGCCTTCAAGGTGGTGGCCGAAGGCGAGCCGCTGCCGCGCACGCTGACCCCCGTCTACCCGACCAGCGCCCAGCTGCCGCAGGCCTACCTGCGCAAGGCGGTGGCGTCGGCGCTGCTGCGCGCGCCGCTGGCCGAACTGCTGACGCCAGAGATGTTGCCGCCGGGGCTGCCGACGCTGCGCGAAGCCTTGCTGTTCCTGCATCAGCCGCCGCCGGCTACGGTGCTGGAAACGCTGGAAGACCACAGCCACCCGGCCTGGCAGCGCCTCAAATACGAGGAGTTGCTGGCCCAGCAGCTGTCGCAGGCCGCGGCGCAGCGTGAGCGCGCGGCTTTGCGCGCGCCGGCGCTGACGGCCGCCACCGGCGGCCTGGTCGACCAGCTGCACGCGGTGCTGCCCTTCACGCTGACCGCCGCCCAGCAGCGTGTCGTGACCGAGATCGGCACCGATCTGGCGCGGCCGCGGCCGATGCACCGGCTGCTGCAAGGCGACGTCGGCTCGGGCAAGACGGTGGTGGCGGCGCTGGCGGCGGCGGTGGCCATCGACAGCGGCTGGCAATGCGCGCTGATGGCCCCGACCGAGATCCTCGCCGAGCAACACTTCCGCAAGCTGATCGGCTGGCTGGCGCCGCTGCTGGCCGAGCGCGGGCGCACGATCGCCTGGCTCAGCGGCAGCCGCAAAGGCAAGGGCCGCAAGGCGATGCTCGAGCAGGTGGCCTCGGGCGAAGCGGCGCTGATCGTCGGCACCCATGCGGTGATCCAGGACGACGTGGTGTTCGCCCGCCTCGGGCTGGCGGTGGTCGACGAGCAACATCGCTTCGGCGTGGCCCAGCGGCTGGCTTTGCGCGCCAAGCTCGAATCGTCGTCCGGCCCCGAAGCGGGCGCCGGGCCACCGCTCGAACCCCACCTGCTGATGATGAGCGCGACGCCGATCCCGCGCACGCTGGCGATGACCTACTTCGCCGACCTCGACGTCAGCACCATCGACGAGCTGCCGCCCGGGCGCACACCGGTGCTGACCAAGGTCTTCGCCGACAACCGGCGCGACCAGGTCATCGCCCGCATCCGCGACGAGATCGAGCGCGGCCGCCAGATCTACTGGGTCTGCCCGCTGGTCGAAGAGTCCGAACACCTGGACCTGCAGAACGCCACCGAAACCCAGGCCCGGCTCGGCGCCGCGCTGCCCGGCGTCAGCGTCGGCCTGCTGCACGGGCGCATGGCGGGCGCCGACAAAGCCGCCGTGATGGCGCAGTTCACGGCCGGCCAGCTGCAGCTGCTGGTGGCCACGACGGTGATCGAAGTCGGCGTCGACGTGCCCAACGCCAGCTTGATGGTGGTCGAACACGCCGAGCGCTTCGGCCTGGCGCAGTTGCACCAGCTGCGCGGGCGCGTCGGCCGCGGCGCGGTGGCCAGCGTCTGCGTGCTGCTGTACACCGCGCCGCTGTCGGCCACCGGCAAGGCGCGGCTGCAGGCGATGGCCGAAACCACCGACGGCTTCGAGATCGCGCGCCGGGATCTGGAGATCCGCGGCCCGGGCGAGTTCATGGGCGCGCGCCAGAGCGGCGACGCCTTGCTGCGCTTTGCCGACCTCAACGCAGACAGCGCGCTGCTGCAGCGCGCCCGCGCCGTCGCGCCGGGCTTGCTGCAGCGCGAGCCACAACTGGCGCTGCAACACATCGAGCGCTGGCTCGGCGGCAAGGCCGAATTCCTCAAAGCCTGAGGGCAGCGCCACAATCGCCCCATGACCCTGACCGAGCTGAAGTACATCGTTGCCGTTGCCCGCGAGAAACACTTCGGCCGCGCCGCCGAAGCCTGCTTCGTCTCGCAGCCCACGCTCAGCGTGGCGATCAAGAAGCTCGAGGAAGAGCTCGACGTCAAGCTCTTCGAGCGCGGCGGTGCCGAGGTCAGCGTGACGCCGCTGGGCGAGCAGATCGTGCGCCAGGCCCAGGCCGTCATCGAGCAGGCGCAGGCCATCCGCGAGATCGCCAAGCTCGGCAAAGACCCGGTCAGCGGCCCGTTGCGACTGGGCATCATCTACACCATCGGCCCCTACCTGCTGCCCGACCTGGTGCGCCAGGCCATCGACAGCGTGCCGCAGATGCCGCTGATGCTGCAGGAGAACTTCACTGTCAAGCTGCTGGAGATGCTGCGCACCGGTGAGCTCGATTGCGCCATCCTGGCCGAGCCCTTCCCCGACACCGGGCTGGCGGTGGCGCCGCTGTACGACGAGCCTTTTCTGGCTGCGGTGCCGAACAAGCACCCGCTGGCTCAGCGCAAGTCGGTGTCGGCCGAGGAGTTGAAGAACGAGACCATGTTGCTGCTCGGCACCGGCCACTGCTTTCGCGACCATGTGCTCGAAGTCTGCCCCGAGTACGCACGCTTTTCCAGCGACGCCGAAGGCATCCGAAAAAGCTTCGAAGGCTCGTCGCTGGAGACCATCAAGCACATGGTGGCCTCTGGCATGGGCGTGACGGTGGTGCCGCGCCTGGGCGCGCCCAGCGGGCCGCAGCCCCATGTCACCTATGTGCCCTTCAGCGCGCCGGTGCCCACGCGCCGCGTCGTGCTCGCCTGGAGCCGCACCTTCCCGCGCTACGAGGCCATCGCCGCCTTGCGCAACGCGGTCTACGCCTGCGAATTGCCCGGCGTGACGCGACTCAGCGAATAAGCGCGGCCCAGTCACCACCCCCTGACCACGGGGTTTGGCGGGTGCCGCCAACGCGCTGGCGGAGACGCGGCGGAGACGGGGCGCCGGCACGATCCAGGCTCGCCACGCCACCACAGGATCCGCCATGCGCTCGCCCGTCGCCCTGAGTCGTTCGCACACGCTCGCCCTGGCCTTCATGCTGGCGCTGCCCATCGGCGCCAGCGCCCAGGTCAGCACGCTGAGCACCAACCTGCGCGTGGACTTCCTGCACGACTTCAGTTTCAGCAGCGGCCTGGACACCAGCGTGGCGCTGGACCTGGCGGTGGCCCAGAGCCGGCTCGTCAGTGCCCGGCTCGGTGACTGGCAAGGCCTGAGCCTGACGCTGTCCTACGGCCACAGCTACAGCTTTTCCGCGATCGATCCAGGGGTGACCGAGACGCCGGCGGCCAGCCGGCCCTTGCTGCGCATCGACAACCAGCTGAGCTTTGGCGGCCCGCTGCTGGACAACAGCGCCGTGGTCTCACGACTGTTCAACACCTGGGCTTGCCCGGCGCCGAGCTTGAAGTGCTCGTCCAACGCTGTGGGCACGAGCCGAACAGAGACGCTGACGCCGGCCATGCCCACCACGCTGGCGGCCGCCGCCAGCCGTCTGGCGGCCTTGCAGCTGACCGGCACGACCAGCACCGAAATCCTGACCCCCGGCGCGGCAGCCTTGAACGGCAGTACCCGGGTCTCGGGCTTCATCCGTCTCGACGCCAACTACCTGGCCAAGGCGCCGCTGGCCTACACCGCCGACGCGCTCCAGGCCAGCGCCGCCGCCGCGCCGGGCGCGCGCTCGCTGCGCATGGCCGCTGCGGCCAGCGACCTGCAGGCGCTGCGCCAAGGCGTCTACACCTCGGTGCCCGACGTGCCCAGCGCCCAGCGTGTGGGTTTGAACGCCGAGATGGCGCAAGGCCAGGCCTTGCTCGTCGCCGCGCGCGACAGCGCCAGGCTGCTCGAGGCGCCGGCTGCCGGCGCCACGCAGTACAGCGGTCGCGGCAACTTGACGCGTCAGCTCTGGGACGTGGTCGCCTTGGGCGAACCGCTGCTCGGGCGCGAGCGCGCCACAGACGGCGTCGACACTGTGATCCCCGACGCCGCCACGCAACTGGCAGCGTTCAAGGCGGCGCTGGCCGGCGGCGACGACGCCAGCTTCATGGCTGGTTTGAGCGCCGCACTGGCCCAGCCGCTGATCGGTGGCGACACGCCGCTGCTCGTGCTGGATGGGCAGTTGCTCGGCGCGCCCGCAGCGCAGCTGAGCGTCTATTACACGCCCAGCAGCAACAGCGGCGACTTCGCCTTCTCGCTTGCCGCTGCAGAGCGTCACGCGATATGGCGCACCGGTTTCGACCGCCTCGAACTGCTGCAAGGCCCGGCCCAGCTGTACTTCAGCGCCGGCAGTTATGGCAGCGGCAGTGTCGGGCTGGGCGGCAGCGAATACATCGGTGAGAGCTTCGATGGCGTGCTGCATCTGGACGGCGCCGGCCAGGCGCTGCGCATTCAGCTCAACAACTTCTACTCGCCCGGCTTCCTGGTGGTGGCGAGCTGGAACGTCAGCGCCGTGCCCGAGCCCGCGACCTGGCTGCAACTGGCCGCCGGCGCCTTGCTGCTGTCCTGGCGGCGCCGGCCGCTGGCACGGGATCGCGAGCATCGATGAGCGGCCGCACCTGCGGCACACTGCAGCCGACCCATGCTGCACCTGTTGAGCCCCCCGCACTGGACCTCGCCCGCGGGGGTTCGCCATGAGCTGCCGGCCACGCTGCCGGCCGCGCTGCTGATCTACCTGGCGGCGCAGCGCGGCGCCTGGGTCGGCCGCGACAGCCTGGCCGTCTTGTGGTGGCCCGATCGCAGCCCCGCCGAAGCCCTGCACGCGCTGCGCATCACGCTGCACAGGCTCAAACAGTTGCTGGCCGGCTGGGGGGTGCCGCAAGGTGCCGAGTCCGAACGGCAACGGGTGCGGCTCAGCCTGCCCTGCGACCTGCAGCGGCTGCACGACAGCATCGAGGGCAACGACGCCGGCGCACTCGTCGCCGCGCCGCCCTGGGCCTGGCTGCAAGGCTTTTCGCTCGCCCGCGCCGATCCGTTCCGGGCCTGGGCCGATGCCGAAGGCGCGCTCTGGCAGTCGCGTTGGCGCCAGGCCGCCGAGCGCGCGCTGATGCGCGCCCTGCACGGCGGCCAGCCCGAACAGGCCTGGGCGCTGGCACAAGCCTGGCAGGCCGGC
>JAUYAJ010000604.1 GCA_030693565.1 Rubrivivax sp. | reverse complement strand
CGGCTGATCCTGGGCGCCGAGATCATCGATGGCGCCGAGGCCGAGCGCCTGGGTCTCGTGCAATGGGCGCGGCCGCGCGAAGAACTCGCGGCCTGGACGGCCGAGCTGGCGGCACGCTTCGCCGCCGCGCCGAAAGCGGCGCTGGCCGCGAACAAACGCTGCATCGCCGCCGCCACCGACCCCGAACGCGACGGCTACGCCGACGAGATCGCCGAGACCCGCGCCCTCTACGACGACCCGCAAACCCGGCGCCTGGTGGCCGACTTCCTGGCCAAGCGCATCCACTGACCGAAAGGAACCACCATGACCCTGACCGCCAAGACCGCCGTCGTCACCGGCGCCGCCTCCGGCATCGGCAAAGCCTGCGCCAGCGCGCTCGCCGCCGCCGGCGCCCATGTGATCGTCGCCGACATCGACGCCGACAACGGCGCCGCCGTGGCCGCGGCTTTGCGCGCCGAAGGCCGGCAGGCCGAGTTCCTGCCGGTCGACATGACCGACCCGGCCTCGATCGCCGCTTTCGCCGCCGCCGTGCAGGCCGCGCACGGCAGCGTCGACGTGCTGGTCAACGGCGCCGGCTGGGGCCGCACCGCGCCTTTCGTCGACGGCACGCCCGAGTTCTGGAACAAGCTCGTGGCGCTCAACCTGGTCGGCCCGATGACGCTGACCCAGGCTTTGTTGCCGGCGATGATGGAGCGCGGCGGCAGCCGCATCGTCAACATCGCCAGCGACGCCGGGCGCGTGGGCAGCCTGGGCGAGACCGTCTACGCCGCCGCCAAAGGCGGCTTGATCGCGTTCACCAAGTCGCTCGCGCGCGAGACCGCGCGCTACGGCATCAACGTCAACTGCGTCTGCCCCGGGCCCACCGACACGCCGCTGATGGCGGCCGTGCCCGACAAGGTGAAAGAAGCGCTGATCAAGGCGATCCCGCTGCGCCGCCTGGGCCAGCCCGAGGAGGTTGCCGACGCGGTGGCCTTCTTCGCCGGCGCGCGCGCCAGCTACATCACCGGCCAGGTGCTCAGCGTCAGCGGCGGGCTGACGATGGCCGGCTGACCAAAACCCACGAATCAGGAGTGCCCGCTATGAAACGCATCCAGCTCGCCGGCTACCAGGCGACCCACTTCGGCTACACGGTGTCCGGGTCGGTGGCGACGATCCGGCTCAACCGACCCGAGCGCAAGAACCCGCTCACCTTCGATTCCTACGGCGAACTGCGCGACCTGTTCCGCGAGCTGGTCTACGCCACCGACATCAAGGCCGTGGTGTTCACCGGCGAAGGCGGCAACTTCTGCTCCGGCGGCGATGTCCACGAGATCATCGGCCCGCTGGTCAAGATGGCCATGCCCGAACTGCTGGAGTTCACGCGCATGACGGGCGACCTGGTGAAAGCCATGCGCGCCTGTCCGCAGCCCATCATCGCCGCCATCGACGGTGTCTGCACCGGCGCCGGCGCGATGATCGCCTGCGGCGCCGACCTGCGCCTGGCCACCGCGCGCAGCAAGCTCGCCTTCCTGTTCGTGCGTGTCGGCCTGGCCGGCGCCGACATGGGCGCCTGCACGCTGCTGCCGCGGCTGATCGGGCTGTCGCGCGCGGCCGATCTGCTGTTCACCGGGCGCGTCGTCGGCGGCGAGGAGGCTGCGATGTTCGGCTTCCACAACCGGCTCGTCGATCCCGAGCAGCTGCTCGCCGAAGCCGACGCGCTGGCGCGCAGCCTGGCCGAGGGGCCGACCTTCGGCCACGCGATGACCAAGACCATGCTGTGGCAGGAGTGGAATTCGGGCCTGGGCGAATCCATCGAAGCCGAGGCGCAGGCGCAGGCGATCTGCATGCAGACGAAAGACTTCGAGCGCGCCTACCACGCCTTCGCCGCCAAGCAAAAACCCGTCTTCGAGGGCAACTGATGGCCGCGCGCGCCGACCTCGCCTGGCCGTTCTTCGACGACGGTCACCGCGCCCAGGCGCGCGAGTTCGAAGACTGGGCCCGGCATTCGCTGCCGTCCTTGCTGGAGGGCGCCGACGGCGATTCTGACGCCGTCTACGCCTGCGTGCGGCGGCTCGTGCGCGAGCTCGGCCGCGCCGGGCTGCTGCGCGTGTGCGTGCCGGCGGCTTATGGCGGGCTGCGCGAGAACGTCGACGTGCGCAGCCTGTGCCTGGCGCGCGAGATCCTGGGCCAGGCCGCCGGGCTGGCCGACTTCGCGCTCGCGATGCAAGGCCTGGGCAGCGCACCGGTGTCGCTGTTCGGCAGTGCGGCGCAAAAGCAGGCGCTGCTGCCCGGTGTGGCCTCGGGCACGCTGATCGCGGCTTTCGCCTTGTCCGAGCCCGACGCCGGCTCCGACGTCGCCGCCATCGCCAGCACCGCAACCCGGGTCGGCGGCAGCTGGCAGCTCGACGGCGTCAAGACCTGGATCTCCAACGCCGGCCTGGCCGACCGCTACGTGGTCTTCGCGCGCAGCGGCGAAGCGCCGGGCACGCGCGGCCTGTCGGCCTTCATCGTCGACGCCGACACCCCGGGGCTGGACGCCAGCGAGCGCATCGACGTCATCGCCCCGCACCCGCTGGGCACGCTGCGGCTGGACGGCTGCCGGGTCGGCGCCGACCGGCTGCTCGGCGCCCCCGGCCAGGGATTCAAGATCGCGATGGGCACGCTCGACCTGTTCCGCAGCACGGTGGGCGCGGCGGCGCTCGGGCTGGCGCGCTGCGCGCTCGCCGAGGCGACGCAGCGCGCGCGCAGCCGGCGCCTGTTCGGCCGCACGCTGGCCGAGTTCCAGCTCACGCAGATGACGCTGGGCGAGATGGCGCTGGCGATCGACGCTTCGGCGCTGATGGTCTACCGCGCGGCCTGGACGCGCGACGTCGCCGGCACGCGCGTAACCCGCGAAGCCTCGATGGCCAAGCTGCTGGCCACCGAATCGGCGCAGCAGGTGATCGACGCCGCGCTGCAACTGCACGGTGGCCTGGGCGTGGTGCGCGGCAGCACGGTGGAGCGGCTGTACCGCGAGATCCGCGCGCTGCGCATCTACGAAGGCGCCAGCGAAGTGCTCAAGCTCATCATCGGCGGCCAGCATCTCGCCGCCGCAGCCGCCGGGGACAACGCATGAACGCGCCGCCACCGCCCTGGCGCGAGGTCGACGGGCTGCACATCGACGTGCGCGGCCTGGCGCCGCCGGCGCCGCTGGTGGCGATCCTGCAACTCATCGAAACCTGCGACGAGGCGCTGCCGGTGATCGCACACCTCGACCGCGACCCGGTGATGCTCTACCCCGAGCTGGCCGAACGCGGCTGGTCTGCCGAGCGCGTCCCGGGCGCGCCGGACGAGGTGCGCCTGCGGCTGCAGCGCGGCGCGTGATGGCGGCGCCCGGCGCCTTCCTCGGTGGCGCCCGGAGCCGGCTGCTGCCGCTGTCGATCCCGTTCCGCTTCTTTGGCGCCGCAGTCGCCTTTCATTTGCTGGCCTGGCTGGCCTTGCTGGCCGGCGCCGACGAACTGCCGCGCTTTCGCGGCGGCCTGGGCCTGCCGCTGGCCGCGCTGCACCTGGTGACGCTGGGCGTGCTGGTGATGACGGCCATCGGCGCCAGCCTGCAGTTGCTGCCGGTGGCCACGCGCCAGCCGGTGCGCTCGCTGCGCAGCGCCGCGCTGGTCTGGTGGCTGTACACGCCCGGCGTCGCCGCGCTCGCCGCGGGCATGGCCGGAGCCCTGCCCTGGCTGCTCG
>JAUYAJ010000595.1 GCA_030693565.1 Rubrivivax sp. | reverse complement strand
GCTACGGCGACCAGCGGCGGCTCGAGATCGCCCGTGCGCTGGCCACCGACCCCAAGCTGATCGCACTCGACGAGCCGGCCGCCGGCATGAATTCGACCGAAAAAGTGGTGCTGCGCGAGCTGATCGACCGCATCCGCAACGACGGCCGCACGATCTTGCTGATCGAACACGACGTCAAGCTCGTGATGGGCTTGTGCGACCGCGTCACCGTGCTCGACTACGGCAAGCAGATCGCCGAGGGCACGCCGGCCGAGGTGCAGCGCAACCCGAAGGTGATCGAGGCCTACCTCGGCGCCGGACACCAGTGAGGCAGGCCCGACGATGAGCACGACACCCACCATGCTGAAGGTCAGCGCGCTGAAGGTGGCCTACGGTGGCATCCAGGCCGTCAAGGGCATCGAGTTCGAGGTCAAGCAAGGCGAGCTGGTCAGCCTGATCGGCGCCAACGGCGCCGGCAAGACGACGACGCTGAAAGCCATCACCGGCACCCAGCCGGTGGCCGATGGCAGCATCCACTTCATGGGCCGCGACATCCGTGGCCAGGGCACCTGGGAGCTGGTCAAGCAAGGGCTGG
Organism: Rubrivivax sp.; assembly: GCA_030693565.1. Taxonomy (GTDB): domain Bacteria; phylum Pseudomonadota; class Gammaproteobacteria; order Burkholderiales; family Burkholderiaceae_C; genus Rubrivivax. The sequence goes on along the minus strand of JAUYAJ010000595.1, from coordinate 3,067 downwards.
TGATGGTGCCCGAAGGCCGCGGCACTTTCGCGCGCATGACGATCACCGAAAACCTGCAGATGGGCGCCTGCGTGCGCAACGACAACGAGATCGACGACGACATCGACAAGGTCTTCGCACTCTTCCCGCGCCTGAAGGAGCGCCGCAAGCAACTCGCCGGCACCATGAGCGGCGGCGAGCAGCAGATGCTGGCGATGGGGCGTGGCCTGATGGCGCGGCCCAAGGTCTTGCTGCTCGACGAGCCGTCGATGGGGCTGAGCCCGATCATGGTCGACAAGATCTTCGAGGTCATCGCCGACATCCACAGCCGCGGCACGACGGTGTTGCTGGTCGAGCAGAACGCCTCGCGCGCGCTCGGCCTGGCCGACCGCGGCTATGTGATGGACTCGGGCGAGATCACGATGGGCGGCGAGGCCAAGGCCTTGCTGCGCGACCCCAAGGTGCGCGAGGCTTATCTGGGCGAGTGAAGCCGGGCCAGGCCCGGCCGGCGCTCAGTTGATGGTCGCGCCCGAGGCCTTGACCAGCGCCTGGTACTTGGCCAGCTCAGTCTTGACGAAAGCAGCGAACTGATCGGCTGAGGTCGGCGCCGGCTCGGCCATCAGCAGGGCCATGCGCGACTTGACCTCGGCCGAGCCCAGCGCGTCGGCAAAGCCCTTGTTGAGGCGCTGGGTCATGTCGCCCGCCAGACCGGCTGGGCCGAAGAGGCCGAACCAGGTGCCGATGTTGAACTGGCGCAAGCCCAGGCTGGCACCGGCTTCGGCCACTGTGGGCACATCGGGCATCGCCAGTGCACGCTGCGGCGAGGTCACTGCCAGCGCCTTGAGCTTGCCGCTCTTGATGTTGCCCGAGGCAGTGGCCAGGTTGTCGAAGTTGAAATCGACCTGGCCGCCCAGCAGCGCCAGCTGCGCCGGCGCGCCGCCCGCATAAGGAATGTGGACGATGAACAAGCCGGCCTGCGACTTGAAGAATTCGCCCGCCAGGTGGCCGGCGCTGCCATTGCCGCCCGAGCCGTAGTTCAGCTTGCCCGGGTTCTGCTTGGCGTAACGCACCAGGTCGGCCAGGGTCTCGATCTTCAGCCGCGCCGCGCTGTCGGCGTTCATCACCAGCACGTTGGGCACCTGGGCCACCAGCGTGATCGGCGTGAAGTCGCGGATCGGGTCGTAGGGGATCTTGGCGTAAAGCCAGGGGTTGATCGCATGGGTGGCGACCGCGCCCATGACGATGGTGTGGCCGTCGGCGGGCGACTTGGCCACCAGGTCGGCGCCGAGGTTGCCGCCGGCGCCGGGCCGGTTTTCGACCACCACCAGGCCCAGGCTGTCTTTGACGCGGTCGGCCAGCAAGCGGGCGATGGTGTCCAGCGGGCCGCCGGGTGGGTAGGGCACGACGAGGCGGATCGGCCGCGGCTGCGCCAAGGCGATCGTGGGGGCGGTCAGCAAGGCCAGCGCTTGCAGCGCGTTGCGGCGCGTCGACATCTCAGAATCCTTTTCAAATGCAAGAGCGCCGAGCCTAACCGATGTGTTTCACTGCAGGCTTCGCAGCTCTGCAGGAACGACGCCATGACTCTGTGCCCGATCGCCATCGTCGCCGGTTGCCAGAAATGCCCGGCCTTCAAGGTCTGCCCGCTCAAGAGCGTGATCGGCGACCAGCCCAAGGCGGCGCCGCCAGCGCCGACCAAGACAAAGAAGCGCTGACCTCAGTGTTTGTCGGCTTCGGAGGTGAAGCTGTCAGCGAAGAAGGCGTCGTCCGGCAGACCGCAGCGCGCGCCGAAGTCGCTGCGCGCGGCGTCGACCATCACCGGCACGCCGCAGGCATAGACCTGGTGGCCCGACAGGTCGGGCAGATCGGCCATCACCGCCTGGTGGACGAAGCCGGTGCGGCCGGTCCAGCCGTCGTCAGCCGTCGGCTCTGACACCACCGGTATGTAGCGCAGCTGCGGCATCGCCGCGGCGGCCTGCAGGCACCAGTCGTGCAGGTAGAGGTCCGCGGGCCGGCGGCCACCCCAGTACAGCAGGGCGGGCCGGGTGATGGCTTTGTCCTGCATGTGCTCGATCAGCGCCTTGATCGGCGCAAAGCCGGTGCCGCTGGCCAGCAGCACGATCGGCGCCTGGCTGTCTTCGCGCAGGAAGAAGCTGCCGAACGGGCCTTCCATGCGCAGGATGTCTTTTTCCTTCATGGCGGCAAAGACATGGTCGGTGAAACGCCCGCCGGGCATGTGGCGCAGGTGCAGCTCGATCGCCGGCGGACTGCCCAGGCGCTGCGGCGAGTTCGCCATGCTGTAGCTGCGGCGGGCGCCGTCGCGCAGGATGAACTCGACAAACTGGCCGGCGCGGAATTGCAGGTTCTGGTTGGCCGGCAACTGCAGCTTCAGGATCGCGACGTCGGCGCTCGGCCGCTCGATGCTGATGACCCGGCTGGGCATCTTCAGCACCGGGAACTCGCCGGCGCCGGGCACGCTGCGCGCCTCGACCACACAGTCGGTCTGCGGGGTGGCGCAGCAAGGCAGGATGAAGCCGTCGTCCTCCTCGGCCACCGACAAGGCCTTGAGCTGATGGGCACCGTGGATGACCCGGCCTTCCAGCAGCCGGCTCTTGCAGGAGCCGCAGGCACCGTCGCGGCAGCCGTAAGGCAGGCCGACGCCCTGGCGGATGGCCGCGGCCAGGATGGGCTCGTCGCGATCGACGCTGAAGCTGCGGTCGGCGGGCTGGACGGTGACGGTGAAATTCATCTCGGAGCAGCAGTCGGTGCAGGCCTGGCGGCCCCCGTAAACTGGGTGGATTGGCGTGGCGCCCATTGTGCCCGCGCCGGCATTCCCCCTTCCGCCCAGGCCATTGATGCCCCATCCCCGGACCTTGCTCATCGTCGGCTGCGGCGACATCGGCCTGCGCGTGCTCGCCCTGCTGGCGCGGCGCTGGCGCGTGCTGGCGCTGTCGCGTTCGCTCGACCACTTTGCAGCCTTGCGCGCCGCCGGTGCGCTGCCGCTCTACGGCGACCTCGACCAGCCAGCCACACTGGCGCGCCTGGCCGGGCTGGCCGACGCTGTGCTGCACCTGGCGCCGCCGCCGCCCGC
>JAUYAJ010000594.1 GCA_030693565.1 Rubrivivax sp. | reverse complement strand
GCCGCGAAGAGCCCGAGTTCACGTGGGAGAGAACCGACAAGGCAGCCACGCTGCGCGCGGCTGCGGGCCTGTAAGGCCCCGAGCGCAGCGAGTTTGTCGGTTCTCGGGCGACGCTCATGTCGCGCAGCGACGTGGGCGGCGACCAAGGTACGGACAAGGACCAAGCGCTGCGTGCAGCGGCCCTTGGGCTTTGCGGCGAAGGCTCACATCGCGCCAGCGATGTGAAGGCCCGCAGGGCCGGGCCGTAGCCACAAGGCTGCCCACGCCTTCCGCTGGCGGTCACTCTCGCTTAGCCTGCGGCCATGCCGCCAGAGCACCTTCCGCACGACCCCCGCCCCTGCCGCTTCTGTGGCGCGACGCTGAACGCGCTGGAACGCCTGCGCGGCGATGCCTGCGACAGCCTGCACTGCCGCGGCAGCGCAGGCCACGAGACGGCGCTGGCGCAGCGCGACGCCGACCTGGCCCGCCAGCGCGCCAGCGCTGCCCGGCGCTGGCACAACAAGGCCGTGCTGCAGGCCCCGGTGGTCTGGCTGGAAAAGCACGAGGTTCAGCTGGCGCGGGTCAGCGCCGCACAGCGGCAGGCTCAGCAAGCCCATGTCGACGCCGCAGCCACCCGCTGCAGCGAAGCGGGCGAGGCCACACGGCCCGGCGCTGCTCCCGCCGAACCCACCAGCGACACCCCACTGGCCGGCGCCTTGTGCGCCTTCTGCGCCGGCCGCTGCTGCCGCCATGGCGCGGCGTCGCAGGCCTTCGTCACCACCGAGCTGCTGCAGCGCTGGCTGGACCGGCACCCCGGCCGCACGCCTGCCGACGCCGCTGCGCAATACACGGGCCGGTTGCCGGCCTGGCATGTCAAGGGCTCTTGCCTGCACCACGGCCGCAGCGGCTGCACCTTGCCGTCCGAACTGCGCTCGGACATCTGCAACCGCTACGCCTGCAGCGCCTTGCGCCAGCTCGAAGACCGCGCCAGCGCGGGTGCCGACACGCCGGTGCTGGCGGCGATGCAGCGCATCGACACGCTCGGCGACGTCGCGCTGCTGGGCCCGCAAGGCGGCCGCCGGCTGCCGCGGCGGCGCCAGGGCTCATGACGACCCGATGACGCCACCGATCCGCTACCCCGCGCCGCTGACCCCGGGCTGCCGCATCGTCGTCACCGCCCCCAGCGCTGGCGTCACGGCGCCGCTGCACCGCCGGCTCGATCTGGCGCTTGGCCACTTGCGCGCCCAGGGCTTCATCGTCGAAGAAGGCCGCTGCCTGCGCGACAACCGCCAAGGCGCCAGCGCGCCGGCCGCCGAGCGCGCCGCCGAACTGATGGCCAGCCTGCTGCGCGACGACGTCGACGCCGTCTTCCCGCCCTGGGGCGGCGAGCTCGCCATCGAATTGCTGGACCGACTCGACTGGACGGCTTTGGGCCGGGCGCGGCCGAAGTGGCTGATCGGCTACTCCGACACCAGCACGCTGCTGCTGGCATTGACGCTGCGCCTGGGCTGGGCCAGCGCGCATGGCCCCTGCCTGATGGACCTTGTGCCTGGACAGGACGACCTCTTGACCGCCTCCGCGCTGGCATCGCTGGCCGCGGCGCCGGGCACTGCCATTGTCCAGCAGCAGTCGGCACGCTGGCAGCGGCAGTGGACCGACTTTGCCGTCGACCCCGGCGTCGTCTATCGGCTGACCGAGCCGACGCAGTGGCGCTGCCTGAACCGCAGTGGCAGCGTCGAAGCCAGTGGCCGACTCATCGGCGGCTGCATCGACACCTTGATGCACCTGGCCGGCAGCGTGCACGCCGACCTGCCGGCCTTCGTCGCCCGTTGCGCCGGCGACGGCGCGCTGCTCTACCTGGAAAACGCCGAGATGTCTCCGACCGCGCTGGTGCGAGCGCTGCACCAGCTGCGCTGGGCCGGCTGGTTCGATGGCCTGGCGGGCTTGATGATCGGCCGCTCAGCCGCGCCCGACGCGGCCGACGACACCGCGCTGCATTGCGCCGACGCGCTGGCCGGCGTGCTGGCCGCGCTGCACTGCCCGGTACTGGCCGATGTCGACATCGGCCACCAGCCGCCGCAGCTGATGCTCGTCAATGGCGCGCTCGCCACGCTGCGCTGGCAGGCCGACGGCGTCGGCAGCCTGACCCAGCGCCTGATCTGAGGCCGGCCTGGCCAGCGCGCTGATCAGACCGCGCGCGGCCGCACCGTCGACGCCGCCTGCCGGGCGCCCTGGCGCGCGCTGTCGACGTCGGCGCCGTGCACCAGCGCCACGCCCATGCGGCGCTTGACGAAACTCTCGGGCTTGCCAAACAGGCGGATCTCGGTGCGCGGCTGCGCCAGCGCCTGGGCCAGGCCGTCGAAGACCACCGCGGCAGCGTCGACGCCGCCGTAGATGACCGCGCTGGCGCCAGCGCTCTTGAGCGCGGTGTCGACCGGCAGGCCGAGGATGGCGCGGGCGTGGAGCTCGAACTCGCTTTGCCACTGGGTGATCATGGTCACCATGCCGGTGTCGTGCGGGCGCGGGCTGACCTCGCTGAACCAAACCTGGTCACCCTGGACGAAGAGCTCGACACCGAACAGCCCGAGGCCGCCGAGGTCGTCGGTCACCGCCTTGGCGATCTCGCGCGAGCGTGCCAGCGCCGCCGCCGGCATCGGGTGCGGCTGCCAGCTCTCGACGTAGTCGCCGCTGACCTGCAGGTGGCCGATCGGCTCGCAAAAGTGCGTTTGCACGGCGCCATCGGCCCCGATGGCGCGCACCGTCAGCAGCGTGATCTCGTAGTCGAAGCGGATGAAACCTTCGACGATGACGCGGCCATGGCTGACACGGCCGCCGGCCATCGCATGCGCCCAGGCTGCGGCCACGCCCTCGGGGCCGTCGATCTTGCTCTGGCCCTTGCCCGAGCTGCTCATCACCGGCTTGACGACGCAGGGGTAGCCGATGCCGGGGTGGCCTGCGTCGCCACCATTGGCACCATCGATGGCCGCCTGCAACTCGGCCAGCGAATCGCAGAAGCGGTAAGGGCTGGTCGGCAGTCCCAGCGTCTCGGCGGCCAGGCGGCGAATGCCTTCGCGGTCCATCGTCAGCCGGGCGGCGCGCGCGGTCGGGATCACGCGCACCTGGCCGGCGGCTTCCATGGCCTCCAGCACCGCGGTGGCGATGGCTTCGATCTCGGGCACCACGAGGTCGGGCTTGTCGGACTCGATCAGCGCGCGCAAGGCCTCGGGGTCGCTCATCACGATGGTGCGCGCGTGGTGGGCCACTTGGTGGCCGGGCGCGTTGTCGTAGCGGTCGACGGCGATGGTCTCGACACCCAGGCGCTGCAGCGCGATCAGCACTTCCTTGCCGAGTTCGCCAGCACCCAGCAGCATGACGCGAGTGGCCGCGGGGGACAGGGGGGTTCCGATCGGTTTCATGACAACAGCTCTGGTCAAAGGGACAGCCTGGATTGTCGCCGCCCGGCGCAGCCGCGATGATCGCGCCATGCCCGCCATGCCCGCCATGCCCGCCATCACCCTGGACCAGCTGCGCCGCCATGCGGTGGCGCGCACGCTGTTCGCGCCGACCACGCTGGCGCGCGCCATCGCCCGCCTGGGCTTCGTCCAGGCCGACCCCATCCGCGCCCCGGCGCGTGCGCAGGACCTGACCCTGCGCCACCGCGTCAAGGACTACCGCGCCGGCGACCTCGAGCGCCGCTACCCGCGGCTGGCGATCGAAGAAGACTTCTTCGTCAACTACGGCTTCGTGCCGCGCGCCACCCACACGCTGATGCACCCGCGCAGCCCGAGCACGCCGTGGGCGCCGGAGCGCTGGGCGCAGGCGCAGGCGGTGCTGGACTTCGTGCGCGAGCGCGGCGTCGCCCACCCGCGCGAGGTCGACGCCCATTTCGCCCATGGCAAGGTCAAGAACTGGTTCGGCGGCGCCAGCAATGCCAGCACCCAGTTGCTCGACGGCATGCACTACCGCGGCCTGCTGCGCATTGCACGGCGCGAAGGCGGCGTACGGCTGTATTCGGCACGCGAGACGCACCCCCCGGCAGCCGACCCGGCCGCAGCGCTAGACGCGCTGGTGGACCTGGTGGTGGGCAAATACGCGCCACTGCCCGAACGCAGCCTGAGCGAACTCGTCGCCCATCTGCACTACGGTGCGCCGCAATGGGCCGACGGCCGGCCCGCCGCGCTGGCACGGGCGAAACTGAGGCTGCCGTCGGCGCGAGTCGAAGGCCTGACCTGGTACTGGCCGGCGGGCGACGCGCCGGCCTCCAGCCGCCACGCGGTGTCCGACCGGGTGTGCCTGCTCGCGCCCTTCGACCCCGTGGTCTGGGACCGCCGCCGCTTCGAGGCCCTGTGGGGCTGGGCTTACCGCTTCGAGGCCTATACGCCGGCACCGAAACGCGTTCGCGGCTATTACGCGCTGCCACTGTTGTGGCGCGATCGCGTCATCGGCTGGGGCAACCTGGCGCTGGCGCAGGACCGCCGCACCCTGCGCGCCGAGTTGGGGTACGTGAGCGGCAAGCCGCCGCGCGAGCGCGCGTTCCGTGCCGCACTCGACGACGAGCTGGCACATGCCGAAGCCTTCCTGCAGCCA
>JAUYAJ010000589.1 GCA_030693565.1 Rubrivivax sp. | reverse complement strand
ACCGGCGACTTGTGGCGCCAGCAATGCGGGTAGCTGTGCTGCAGCTCGGCGGTTGCGAACAAGGCGCCGGCTTCGCGCATCGCCTCGATGATCAGCGGCCCGGCCTTCCAGATGTTGAGGCCGCCGAACAGCGGCAACGTGTCCTCGTAGCGGCCATGGCCTTGCACCGGGTTGAGGATGTCGTCGGTGCTCAGGCCATGTGCCAGGCAGGAGTTGAAGTCCTCGACGCCATAGGCTGGCGACGAATGCACGATGCCGGTGCCGTCGTCGGCGGTGGCGTAGTCGGCCAGGTAGACCGGCGACACGCGGTCGTAGCCGGCATGCGCTGCCGCCAGCGGGTGGTGAAAGCCGATCCCGGCCAGCGCCTGGCCTTTGACGGTGGCCAGCACCTCGCCTGTCAGGCCGTAGCGCGTCAGGCAGGCGCCGACCAGTGCCGCGGCCAGCAGCAGCAGGCCGCGTTCGGTGTCGACCAGCGCATAGTCCAGCGCCGGGTTCAGGTTCAGCGCCTGGTTGGCCGGCAGCGTCCAGGCGGTGGTGGTCCAGATCACCGCATAGGCTTCCTTGGCCAGCGCCGGCAAGCCGAAGGCGGCGGCCAGGCGCGCCGGCTCGGCGCAGCGGAATCCCACGTCCAGCGTCGGGCTCTTCTTGTCGGCGTATTCGATCTCGAACTCGGCCAGCGAGGAGCCGCAGTCGAAGCACCAGTAGACCGGCTTGAGGCCGCGATAGACGAAGCCGCGCTCGATCAGGCGCTGGAGCACGCGGATCTCGCCGGCCTCGTTGCCGAAGTCCATCGTGCGGTAGGGATGCTCCCAGTCGCCGAGCACGCCCAGGCGCTGGAAGTCGGCCTTTTGCTGGGCGATCTGCTCGCCAGCGTAGGCGCGGCTCTTGGCCTGCACCTGGTCGCGCGGCAAGGCGCGGCCATGGAGCTTTTCGATCTGGTTCTCGATCGGCAGGCCATGGCAGTCCCAGCCCGGCACGTAGCGGGCGTCGAAGCCGGCCAGCTGCTTGGACTTGACGACCATGTCCTTGAGCACCTTGTTGACCGCAT
>JAUYAJ010000585.1 GCA_030693565.1 Rubrivivax sp. | reverse complement strand
CCGGCCTTCACCAGCGCGCCTTCGGTCACTGCAACTTGCAACACGCGCCCAGTGAGCGTGCTGCCGACGTCGACGCGCGAGGCCGTGGCCACGCGCGCCGAGAATTGCAGCGTGCGCACCAGCGGCGCCATGCGGACGCTGACCGCCGCCGCCAACGCGGGGCGCGTCGCCGACCAGGCGGCGAGGCCGGCGATGAGGACGACGGCGAGGGCCGCAGCGGTGATGACAAGGCGACGCGACATCACATCGATTGTTGCACCCCACCTGCGCGGCCACGGTCAGACGCCCTGGTGCGTGGGCGCCAGGCCAGGCTCAGCTTTCGAGCGTCATATCGACCCGCGCGGTCGGTCACACGCCGGGGTCCACGCAGGCGTCACGTCTTGCCTTTTGCCTAGAGCGGCTGAGAGAGCCTTGTCCACGGGTGGCAATAGGCAAGACCTGACCCCGCCCCCACGGACCCCGCCCCCACGGCGCTGGCACACGCCCAGCGCTTGACTCAGAGCTTGAAGATGCGCCTGGCGTTGCCTTCGCAGATGGCGGCGCGGTCGGCCTTGGGCAGGGCATCAAGCCGCGACACGGCGACATCGGCCTCGTGCACCCGGTGCGGCCAGTCCGTCCCCAGCATCACCTGGCTGGTGCCGGCCACATCCAGCAGGTACTTCAGCGGCGCCAGGTCGTAGGTGATCGAGTCGTAGTAGATGTGGCGCAGGTAGTCGCTGGGCTTGCGTTTCATCTCGCGCAGGTGCTGGAACTCGACCTGTCACCCATCTCGAACCGGCCCACCAGGTAGGGCAAGGTGCCGCCGCCATGGGATGCGATGACCTTCAAGTGGGGGTAGCGGTCGAAGAATCCGCTGAAGATCATCTTGCTGATGGCCAGCGTGGTGTCATAAGTGAAGCCGACGGACCAGAACAGGTTGTGCGGTGCAATGCCCATGGCTTCGGCACCCAGGGGGTCGGTCGGATGCACCAGCACGGGCAGGCCGATGTCGTCGATGGCAGCCCAGATCGGCGCGAACAGCGGGTCGGTCAGGCTGCGCCCGGCGATGTTGCCCAGCACCATCACACCGACCGCGCCATTGGCCACGCTGCGCTGCAGCTCCTGCACCGCGCGCTCTGGATATTCCCAGGGCAGGGAAGTGAACCAGCGGATGCGCTCGGGCCAGCGCGCCTGCGCCGCAGCCATCGAGTCGTTGGACTCTTTGGCCGCCATCACGCTGGTCTCTTCGTCGCCCCAGTAGACGTTGGGGCAGGTGAGCGAGACGACCGACATGTCGATGCCATAGCGGTCCATCTCGCGAATGCGCAGCTCGTAGTCGAAGTGCCCCACCTGCGGGATGACCACCGGTGTGCTGCCGCGAAAGATCTCCTGCTTGCCGTCTGGCCTTGTCTGCAGGTTGAAGGCGCCGCCGCGTGTCTTGAGCAGTTCCAGCCAGCCGGCCGTGAACATGTGCGTGTGGATGTCGATGATGGTCATGGTGATCAGGTCGGGTGCAGGGGTTCTTGTTCAGCCAGCCGCGCTCATTCGGCCTTGATGCCGGCGCGCTTGACGATGCCGGCGTAGTTGCCCAGTTCGGTGCGCAGAAACTGCCCCAGGTCCTGTGGCGTGGTGGGCATCGGCTCGATGCCGAAGCCCTTGAAGCGTTCCCGCAGATCGTCGGCGCGCAACAGCGCCGTCAGCTCGGTGTTGAGGCGCTGCACCACCGCGGCGGGTGTGCGCGCCGGTGCAAAGAGCCCGAACCAGCCGTTGACGTCGAACTCTTTCAGGCGCCCCTGCGTGGCCTCGGCCAGCGTCGGCAGCGCAGGGGCCAGCGCGGAGCGCTGCTTGCCCAGCAGTGCCAGGACCTTGATGCGCGTGCCTTCGGTGCGGCCCAGCACGCTGGTCAGGTCCACGATGGCCAGTTGCACCTCGCCTGCCATCACCGCCGCCACGGCCGGTGCGCTGCCTCGATAGGGGATGTGGACGACGAAGGTGTCCGTCAGCGCCTTGAAACTCTCGCCACCCAGGTGCATGGCCGAACCGTTGCCGGTGGTTGCATAGCTGAAACGGCCCGGCTGCTGGCGCAGCAGGTTGATGAGCTGGTCGGCGTTGGCCGCGGGCACATCGGTGTTGGCGATCAGCACTAGCGGGATGCGGGCAAAGCCGGTGATGGGCGCCAGGTCCGCCACCGGGTCATAGCCCAGACTGGGGTTCAGGTGCGGGCTGATGGTCAGCGCCCCGGCCGCTGCCAGCACCACCGTGTAGCCGTCGGCAGGCGTGTTCCGGGCCACCTGCCCGACGGCCAGCGTGCCGCCGGCGCCGGGGCGGTTGTCGACCGTCACGGTTTGCCCCAGACGCTCACTCAGGCGCGGGGCGATGAAGCGCGCGGCCACGTCGGCACTGCCACCCGGGGCAAACGGCACCACGATGCGCAGCGGCTTGTTGGGCCAGTTGCCATCTTGCGCCCTGGCCAGGCCTGGTAATGCCGCGCCAGTGGCCACGGCCATGGCGCTGAGCGCCAGTTGTTGTAGGGAGGTTCTGCGATCCATCTTGTTTTGCTCTCCAAGGGTCATGCGCCAGCCGGCATGATTAGCCAAACGGGGCGAGGCATCGTCAGGGTTTGCGAGGGCAAAGGCCGGATGTGAGCCTGACCCGCCCACCATGACCTGCCGCAAAGCTGCGTGCGCGGTGCAGACCTAGACTCTTCTGCCATCACCACTTCGGCTGTGCACATGCCACACTGCTCTGCGCCAAGACTGCTCGCCATCGCCATGTGCGCCACCAGCCTGGTCGCCGGCAGCGCCGCAGCGGCGAGCTGGACCATCATCGACCTCGGTCCCACCGTCACCGGGGACATGGCACTCAACGACAACGGCTGGGTCGTTGTTGGCAACCAGGTGTGGTCACCATCGGCCGGCGGCTATGTCAGCACCGTCGTGCGCAGCGCCGATGGCAGTCTGAACAACCTGCGTCTGCGCGACATCAACAACAGCAATCTGGTGCTGGGCACGGATGGGTCGCTGGGCGCCGCGCACGCCTTCTCCTGGCAGAACGGCACCAGCAGTTACCTGCCCGAACGCGCTGATTACACCGGCGGTTTCACGTCCAGCGCGACCAGCCTCAACGACAGCGGCCAGATCGTCGGCAACACCGGCGACACCGCATTGCGCTGGTCGCCCAATGGCACGGGCGGCTACCTGATGACCACGCTGGGCGTCGACCTGGGCTGGACCATCGGCTCGGGCGAGGCCATGTCCATCAACAGCGCTGGCGCGGGCTTGATGAACCAGGTCTACAACAGCTACCGCACCGGTTACTCCTTCGGCGTCGGCCACACCTCGATCATTCCGGAACTGCCGGGCTACAGCCCGGTCGGGCTGGCGATCAACGACCGCTACCAGGTGGCCGGCTATGGCGTCTACAACTGCGGTGGCTACAGCTGCAATCGGCCCTTCGTCTGGCAGGGGCCTGACGTCAGCTGGCTGCCGGTGACCACGGTGCCGGGCTGGCCCGTCACCGGCGAGGCACGAGGCTTGAACGAACTCGGCCAGGTGGTGGGCGGGGCCTACTACCAGGGCTACGACCGGCGTGCCTTGCTGTGGACGCAGGCGCCCGGCGGCAGCTGGGCGGTGACCGACCTGAACACGCTGCTGCCTGCGGGCTCGGCGTTCTGGAAACTGGGCGATGCCCTGGACATCAACGAGCGCGGCCAGATCCTGGGTCTGGGTTCGGTGTCAGGCGACAACAACTACGCCCATGTCTTTCTGCTGACGCCGGTGCCCGAGCCGGCGACGGCAGCGCTGTGGCTGCTGGGCCTGGCCGCGATGGCCGCGATGGCCGGGGTGGGCCGCGGGCGCCGAAGCCAGCGGCCGCCTTGCTGACGCAGTGCGGGCGAGTGGGTGTCGCGGTGTCGGGGGCTTGCCCCGAGCCCCGAGCCGCGGAAGGTGCCCGATCTGCCGGAGGCAATAGGCAAGACCTCGCCCGCAAGCTCAGCGCACCCCCAACTGCTTCCAAAGAAAGCTGAAGGTCTGCGCCCACATGCGCGCGGCCTGCTTGTTGTCGGCGGCGGCGCCGTGGCCGCCTTCGATGTTTTCGAAGTACAGCACGTCGTGGCCTTGCTCTTCCATGCGCGCGACCATCTTGCGGGCGTGGCCCGGGTGCACACGGTCGTCACGGGTCGACGTGTAGATGAAGGTGCGCGGGTAGGCGACGCCTTTCTTGACGTTCTGATACGGCGAATACCTGGCGATGTAGGCACGCTCGTCGGCTTTGTCCGGGTCGCCGTACTCGGCCATCCACGAGGCGCCGGCCAGCAGCTTGTGATAGCGCAGCATGTCGATCAGCGGCACCTGCGACACCACGGCGCCGAACAGTTCGGGCCGCTGCACCATGGTCGCGGTGACCAGCAAGCCGCCCTGGCTGCCGCCCAGAATGCCCAGGTGCTGCGGGCGCGTGATGCCGCGGCGGATCAGGTCTTCGGCCACCGCCGCCATGTCGTCCCAGGTGCGCTGCTTGTTGTCTTTTTGCGCCGCGCGGTGCCACTGCGGGCCGAACTCGCCGCCGCCGCGCAGGTTGGCCAGCACCAGCACGCCGCCCGGCTCGAGCCAGCTCTTGCCGAACACGCCCGAATAAGTCGGCAGCCTGGACACGGCGAAGCCGCCATAGCCGTACAGCAGCGTCGGGTGGCTGCCGTCGAGCTTGAGGCCCTCGCGCATGGCGATGAAGTAGGGAATGAGCGTGCCGTCGGCGCTGCGCGCTTCGAACTGCCGGGTCACGATGCCGCTGGCGTCGAAGGCAGGCGGCAGCGCCTTCAGCGCCGTGCTGCTGGCGTCGCCGATGCTGCGTGCGAACAGCGTCGTTGGCGTCGTGTAGTCCTGGTGGGTGAAGAAGTAGCTGTCGCTGGCCCAGTAGGTCGACAAGTTGGCGATCTGCCCGCTGTCGGGCAATTCGACCCGGCTGCGCTGCCAGGCCTTGCCGTCGTGGCGCAGCTCCCACAGCCGCGGGCGCACCGAATCGAGTTCGGTCAGCAGCACGGCGTTGCGGGTCTGGTGCAGGCTGTTGTCCAGCACCCGGCGCGCGCTCGGCGTGTAGACGGCTTCGAACTGGCGATCGCCCTGCATGAAGGCGGCAAAACGGATCGCCAGCAGCGCGCCGCCCGGGTGGGTCACGCCGCCCACGGTCCAGGGCGTGCGCAGGCGCAGCAGCAGCCAGTCCTTGAAGGCCTGGGGGGTGGCGTCGGTGGGCAGGTCGAGCTTGACCGGCTTGCCGTCGACGAGCACGAAGCGCTCGGTGTTCCAGAACGCGACGCTGCGTGCGACCCAGTCGCGGCGCTGGCCGGTTTCCCAGTCGGACCACGCCCACACCGACACATCGCTCGCCTGGCCCTCGAACACCGTGCGCGCAGCCGCCAGCGGCGTGCCACGTTGCCATTCCTTGACGAAGCGCGGGTAGCCCGAGCTCGTCATGCTGCCGGGGCCGAAGTCGCTGCGCACCCAAAGGGTGTCCGCGTCCTTCCAGTGCAGGCTTTGTTTGGCTTCGGGCAGCGCGAAGCCGCCCACCACCAAGGCCTTGGCGCTGAGGTCGAATTCGCGCCGCACGCTGGCGTCAGCGCCGCCGCGCGACAGCGACAGCATGCAGTGCCGGTAGGCGTCGTCGGCGCGCGCCGGCTGCAGGCAGTCGACGCCTTTCCAGACCCAGTTCTCGCTCTCGCGGGTGGCGAGCGCGTCGAGGTCGAGCAAGGTCTCCCAGGCCGGCTGCGGCTTGCGGTATTCGGCCAGCGTCGCGCGCCGCCACAGGCCGCGCGGATTGGCGGCGTCGCGCCAGAAGTTGTACTGGTGCTCGCCCATCCGGGTCACGAACGGGATGCGGTCGCGCGAATTGACGATCTTCAGCAGCTCTTGTTGCAGCGGCTCGAAGCGCCGGTCGGCAGCAAATTCCTTGTCGGCCGCGGCGTTGCGGGCGCCGGCCCAGGCCAGCGCTTTGGCGCTGCTGACTTCTTCGAGCCACAGATAAGGGTCGTCGGCGCTGGCCAGCGCCGGTGCGGTGCTCAGCGTCAGGAGCAGGGCGGCGAGCAAGGCGGCGGGGCGGTGAACGGTCATGGTCTTCACGGAATCGGTGACAGGCGCGAACGATAGCCGCTCGGCCTGCGAACACCGGAACCCAGACCCTATGACGACAAGTCCGTGACGCTGCGGTGACGCCGGGCCAGAATGATGGCGATGTCGGCCGCCTGCTGTTGCGGGTGCCACAGGGGCGGAGGCAGCCGATGGACGAGGCAGTCACGATCGAGGGACCAGCGGGCGCGGCGCCGGGGTGGCGGCTGCGGCTGGCCGGGCTGGCGCAGCTGCTGCCGCCGCAAGGCCAAGGCCTGCTGCTGGACCGCCATGGCGCGCTGATTGCTGCCCGGCTGGCGCTGGCCGGGCCGCAGCCGCGCGGCCAGCTCGCCGGT
>JAUYAJ010000581.1 GCA_030693565.1 Rubrivivax sp. | reverse complement strand
GGGCTGCCTTGCATCCAGGCGCCGCCATGCATGTAGATCAGCGCCGGTTGCGGCGCGCTGCCCAGGGGCCGGAACAGGCGCACACGCACCTGGCGGTCGGTGCCGGGGACGGCAACATGGCGCTCTTCGGTGTCGACCCCGGCGGGTGTGGGCTGGCGCATTTGCGCGGCGACGATCTCGAAGTGAGCGCAGCGCTGCGCCGGCGTCGCCGCGGCCGCCAGCGATGCCCAGGCGGCCGCCCAGTCGACCAGAAAGGGCTGCAGCTGCGGGTTGATCACAGCTTCAACCTTTGTAGCCGAACATGCGCGGCAGCCAGAGCACGGCGTCGGGCACCAGGGTCAGAAAGGCCAGCGCGCCGATCAGCACCGCCAGGAAGGGCAGCACGGCGGCGACGATGCTGCGCAGCGACGTGCCGCTGATGCTGGCGACGACGAACAGCAGCAGGCCGTAAGGCGGCGTGATCAGACCGATCATGATGTTGACGGTGACCACCAGCCCGAAGTGCACCATGTCGATGCCCAGCGCCTGGGCCGTGGGGATGAAGATCGGCACGATCACCAGCAAGATGGTGCCGCCTTCGAGCAGGCAGCCCAGCACCACCAGCAAGAGGTTGACCAGCAGCAGAAAGCCCAGCGGCGAGAGGTCGAAGGCGGTCATGAAAACCTGCAGCGAGTTGGGGATGTTCTCCTTCGTCACCACGTAGTTGAAGACCAAGGCGCCGGCAATCAGGATGCCCACGCTGGCCATCGAGCGCGCGCTGTCGAGCAAGGCGCCATAGGCCTGGCGGCGGTTGATCGATCGGTACAGCACCAGCGACACCAGAAAGGCGTAGAGCGCCGCCACCGCCGCCGCTTCAGTCGGCGTCATCACGCCGCTGTAGATGCCGCCCAGCAGCACCACCGGCATCATCAGCGCCGGCAGCGCGATCCAGGTCATGCGCGGCAGCTGGCGCAGCGGCACCGCCTGCTCGACCGGGAAGTTGTGGCGCCGCGCCAGGTAGGCATTCATGCCGATCAGCGCCGCGCCCATCACCAGGCCGGGAATGACGCCGCCGAGGAACAGGTAGCCGATCGAGGTGTCCGAGACCAGCGCGTAGAGCACCAGCGGGATCGACGGCGGGATGATCGGGCCGATGGTGGCCGAGGCCGCCGTGATGGCCGCGGCATAGGCCGGCGTGTAGCGGCCGTCCTTGGTCATCATGTTGATGATGATGCGGCCCAGGCCGACGGCGTCGGCGACGGCCGACCCCGACATGCCCGAGAACACCAGGCTGGCGACCACGTTGACATGGCCCAGGCCGCCGCGAAAGCGCCCCACCAGCGCATTGCACCAGGCCAGCTGCTTGTCGCTGAGCGAGCCCAGGTTCATCAAGTTGGCGGCGAAGATGAAGAGCGGAATGGCCAGCAGCGTGTAGCTGTTGAACAGCCCTTGCAGCAGCTGCTCGGCGGCGAGCGACAAGTCCTGCCCGGTCACCATCAGGTAGACCACCGAGCCGGTGATCATCGACAGCCCGATCGGCAGCCCGAGCACGCTGAGGATGACGATGACGACCAGCGTCAGCGCGAACGGGTGTGAGGCGATCATGCGCCGGCTCCGGTGGCGTCGTCGCCGCGCAGCGCGCTCCAGACGATGTGAAGGTGGCGCAGCATCATCGCCACCGCAAAGATCAGGTAGACCGAGAACACCCAGCTGAACGGCAAGGCCAGCGCCGACGTCGACTCGACCTT
This sequence comes from Rubrivivax sp., assembly GCA_030693565.1. Classification (GTDB taxonomy): domain Bacteria; phylum Pseudomonadota; class Gammaproteobacteria; order Burkholderiales; family Burkholderiaceae_C; genus Rubrivivax. Next base: position 9,527 of record JAUYAJ010000581.1, on the reverse strand, counting down.
CATGAAGCGCACATAGCCCCAGGTGGCCGGCAGGGCGATGCCCAGGACGACGATGAAGACGATGCCGGCGACGGCGCGGAAGACCCGCCGCGTCTTCGCCGACACATGGCTGTAGACCATGTCGAAGCGGATCTCGTCGGCGTCGCGGGTGACGAAGGCCGAGCCCCAGAGAATGCCCCACAGCCAGGCCAGCACGCAGACCTCTTCGGTCCACGCCACCGGCAGGTTGAGGAAGTAGCGGAAGATGATCTGCAGGATGAAGGCGACGAACATCGCCACCATCATCAGCACCAGCAGGTTCTCCGCCCGGCGTTGCAGCCAGGCCAGCAGGGCATTCATCGGCGCATCACAGAGCGTTGACACGCTCCAGCATGCCCGGCGCCCACTCCTTGGCGAACTTGGACTTGGCGTAGACATCGAGCACATGCTTGCGGAACGCCGGCAGGTCCGGCGTGTAGACCTGCAAGCCCTCGGCCTTGAAGAAGGCGGCCAGCTCGGCCTCTTCCTTGACGATGTGGGCCGACACCGCAGCCGAGAACTTGTCGGCCGCCGTCTGCAGCGTCTTCTGTTGTGCCGGGCTCAAGCTGGCCCACTTCTTCAGGCTGATCGAGAACAGGTTGTTGGCGATCAGGTGGCCGGTGAGCACGTACTGCGAGGTGACCTCGTAGAACTTCATCGTCCGCGTCCCGCTCATCGGGTTGTCCTGGCCGTCGATGGCGCCGGTCTGCAGCGCGGTATAGGTCTCGGTATAGGCCACCGGCACCGGGTTGGCACCGAGCGCAGTGCCGACGAACTGCCAGCCCTCGCCGCCGGGCATGCGCAGCTTGATGCCGGCCAGGTCGGCCGGCTTCATGATCCGCGTCTTGGGCTTGAGGTTGAGGTTGCGGGTGCCGATGTAGGGCACCGCGAGCACCTTGATGCCCATCTGGTCTTCCATCATCTTGAACAGCTCCTTGCCCACATCGCTGGCGAAGACCTTGTTCATGTGCGCCACGTCGCGGAACAGGTAAGGCGTGGTCACCAGGCTCCAGGCCGGGATTTGGCGCTGGACGTCGAAGGCGGCCAGGTTGGCCATGTCGAGGTTGCCGCGCTGCATCGCCACCGGCTCGGTACCTTGCTTGAAGAGCGTGGCGCCGAAGTAAGGCTTGAAGTCGAATTCGCCGGCGATCGCGCCACCGAACATGTCGCGCAGCAGCGCCGCGCGGGGGTCGGCGTCGGACACGGTGTCCGAGTAGATCAGCTGCGGCTTGCCCTGCGCCAGCGCAAATGGCGACAGCGTGGCAGCGCACAGGCCGGCGGCCGTGGTCAACAGGGTACGGCGGTCAATCGATGAGGTCATGAGGTGTCTCCGAGGGTGGCCAGGCAGTCGACGGGCCAGCGCGCCGACCCGTCGATCCAGCATGTTGTACCAATTGGTTCATTTCAGTCAACAAGGTCGAGATCGGTGAAAACCCTAGCGGCCTATGAGAACGTCCATAGCAGGGTTTGAGCAGTTCGATCCAAGTTGCACACATTGAACCGTTTGGTACATACTGCGAGCATCATGAGCTCAACCCTGCTGTCGCCTGCGGCCACCTCTCCGGTCGCGCCACCTGCTGCCGCCGCCAGCACCCCCGAGGCCGACGCACAGCGCGCCTTGGTGGGCCTGATCGGCGCCGGCATCCAGCGCTCGCTGACGCCGGCGATGCACGAGGCCGAAGCGGCGCATCATGGCCTGCGACTGCACTACCAGTTGATCGACCTCGACCGCATCGGCGGCGGCGCCACCCGCCTGCCGGCGCTGATGGCGGCGGCGCGCGACATCGGGTTTGCCGGGCTCAACATCACCTTTCCCTGCAAGCAGGCGGTGATCCCGCTGCTCGACGGCTTGTCGGCCGACGCCCAGGCCATGGGCGCTGTCAACACCGTCGTCCTGCGCGACGGCCGCGCCATCGGCCACAACACCGACGGCGCGGGCTGGCGCTGGGGTTTTGAGCGCAGCTTGCCGGGTGCCGACCTGTCCAAGGTGGTGCTGCTGGGCGCCGGCGGCGCCGGTTCGGCGATTGCCCATGCCTTGCTGGCGATGGGCGCCGGCCATCTGGTGCTGGTCGACGCCGACGCTGGCCGCGCCCGCAGCCTGGCCGTCCTGCTCGCCGCCCGGCAGCCTGGCCGCGTCAGCGCCAGCAGCGACTTGACTGCCGCCTTGCGCAGCGCCAGCGGCCTGGTCCACGCCACCCCCACCGGCATGGACAAGCTGCCCGGGCTGCCGCTGCCCGAGGCCTTGCTGCGCCCTTCCCTGTGGGTGGCTGAAATCGTCTACTTCCCGCTCGAAACCGCGTTGCTCAAGGCTGCCCGCAGCCGCGGCTGCGCGGTCGTCGACGGCGGCACGATGGCGGTCGGCCAGGCGGTCGGCGCGTTTCGCCTGATCACCGGCCTGGAACCCGACGCCGACCGCATCGACGCCCACTTTCGCAGCCTCATCGCCGGACGCGGCCACGGCTGAACCGCAGATCCACCTGCTCCGCCCACCCCGCCCCACCGCCAGGAGACCCCATGCGCGACCCCACGCAGCAACGCGAATCCATCGGCGAGACGCCCAACCCGCTGGGGCTGGACGGCATCGAGTACATCGAATACTCGACCGCGCGGCCGCAGGCGCTGGGCCAAGTGCTTGAGACCCTCGGGTTCAAGCCGGTGGCACGCCACCGCTCGCGCGAAGTCCTGCTGTACCGGCAAGGCGGCATGAACGTCGTCGTCAACGCCCATGCCGGCGTCGTGCGCGGCCTGGCCGCCACCGACGAGGCCGCGCCAGCGATCCGCGCGCTGGCGCTGCGCGTGCGCGACGCCCGCGCCGCCTACGAACGTGCGCTCGAGCTCGGCGCCTGGGAGGTGCCGATGCACGCCCAGGTGATGGAGCTCAACATCCCCGGCATCCACGGCCCGGGCGGCGCCCACCTGTACTTCGTCGACCGCTACAACGAGTTTTCGATCTACAGCGTCGACTTCGTGCCGATCCCCGGCGTCGACCCGCAGCCGCCGGCGCGCGACGGGCTGCACTTCTTCGGCGTCGTCCAGTACATCGGCCGCGGCCGCACCGCCGACTGGACCGAGTTCTATGGCCGCTTGTTCGGCTTCGTGCGCCTGCCCGGCCAGACCCGCTTTGGCGTCATGCCCAAGGGCGAACTGCTGCAAAGCCCGGGCGACGCCCGCCAGCGCTTTTACCTGCAGCTGATCGAGCCCGAGGCCGGCGCCGCCGGACCCGCCGAGCCCGAGCTGTTCCAGCGCATCGGCCTGGGCACCGCCGACGTGCCCGCCGCGGTGGCCACGCTGCGCCGCCACGGCGTCGACTTCGTCGACACCGGCAACGCTGCCGACAGCGCGCGCGGCGCCCTCACCTGCAACGTGCTGGACAGCGTCGCCTTCGAACTCGTGCACGACGAACAGCCATGAAGATCGACCAGTTCGGCATGGACACGATTTCGCTGGCCGGGCCGCTCGAAGCCAAGCTGCGCGCAATGCGCGACGCCGGCTTTGCCCAGGTTATGCTGAGCGCGCGCGACGTCGTCGGCCACCCCCAGGGGCTGGACGCCGCCGTGCGCGCGGTGCGCGACAGCGGCCTGCGTGGCACCGGCTTTCAGGTGCTGCGCGACTTCGAAGGTTTGTCGGGCGACCTGCACGCCTACAAGGTCGACATCGCCAAGTCGATGATCGAGATGTGCGCCGCGCTCGGCTGCAAGGTCTTGCTGGCTTGTTCGTCGACATCGCCGCACGCTGCCACCGACAGCGCCACGCTGGCCCGCGACCTGCGCAAGCTGGCCATGCTGGCGATCCCGCACGGCGTCAAGGTCGCCTACGAGGCCTTGTCCTGGGGCCGCACGGTGAACCGTTTCATGCAGGCCTGGCAGATCGTCGACGAAGCCGACTGCGCCAACCTGGGCATCGGGCTCGACTCCTTCCACATCTTCGCCGCCCAGGACGACCTGGCCGACCTCGACCGGCTGGACCCGCAGCGCATCCACCTGGTCCAGTTGTCCGACTTCATGTGGCAGCAGACCCCGACCTTCGAAGAGCGCATGAGCACGGCGCGCACCTTCCGCGTCTTTCCCGGCGAAGGCGTTCACAGCGCGCAACTGGCGCAACTCGTCATCCAGCTCGACCGCCTGGGCTACCGCGGTGACTACAGCTTCGAGGTCTTCAACGACGACTACCAGCAGCTGCCGCTGCCGCTGGTGGCCGAACGCGCGCGTCGCGGCGCGGTCTGGCTGTCCGAGGACGTGCTCGGGCGCGCAGTGCCTGCGCCGGGGGCGATGCGGCTGCGCGGCTGAAACCTTGACGCCGCCGCGGCGTCGGCTCTGCGCCCCGGCGCTTGAGTTTTCCTGACAGTGCGTGACCTTTCGTCGGTTGCCCTGGGCTGGCGCGGGCCGGACACTCGGCCGCGCTGGGCCGCAGGCTCGCAACGGCGCGCTGCGGCCGTGGGCATGCGACAGTCGCCCCTGGCAGGCGCGGCACCGCCGCGCCGGCCGCCAAGAACCCTGGAAGTGGAGACAAGACATGAGCGACCCTCTCTCGATCGTGCAGGACGGGCGACTGCTGCGCATCACGCTGCAGCGTGACGGCAATGGTGTCTCCGACGGCATGGCGGCCAGCCTGTCGGCCGCCATCCTGGGCGCCCACGAAGCCTCCGACGCCGTGCTGCTGCGCAGCGCCGGCCCCGACTACTGCACCGGCCGCGTGCGCGACCCCGGCGCCCCGGCGCCCGAGCCCGAGGCCTACGCACGGCGCGCCGAGTACGACGCCATCTTCGGCAGCTACAAGGCGATCCGCAACGCGCAGGTGCCGGTGGTCACCGCCATCGAAGGCCGCGCAATGGGCTTCGGCGCGGCGATCGCCGCGCTGTGCGACGTGTCCTTCGCCGCCGACAGCGCCACCTTCAACATCCCCGAGATCAACCACAACGTGATGCCGACGATGGTGATGTCGGCGCTGTACGACCGCGTCAACCGCAATGCGCTGCTCTGGCTGGCCTATTCGAGCGACTTCATCAGCGCCGAGCGTGCGCTGGCCTATGGCCTGGTCAGCCAGGTCGTTCCAGCGGCCGCACTGGGCGCCGAGGTCGAGCGTTTCTGCGCCCTGCTGCTGAGCCGCCCGCGGCCGGCCATCCTCGGCCTGAAGGAGTACCTGCACACGGCGCCGCGCATGGACGAACAAGGCGCGATCGACTACGCGCGCAGCCTGCACGCCATCGTCAACACCTCGGCGGCGATGAAGAAGAAGCACTGACGCCGCGCGAGCCGCAGTTGCAGGCACCCGAGTGGCGCGCTCGCCGGGGCTGCAACTCGAACGCCTGCAACGCCCGCCATCGCCTGACCCGCAGGCGACCTGGGTGAAGCGATAGGCGCTTGCGTGGCCTTGCCTCTTGTCTTCTTGCCAACGACCGCTCGAGGTCGTTGTGACGCAAAAGGCAAGACCTGACCCCAAATCCGTGGACCCCAAATCCGTGACCCCAAATCCGGGCACGCGCCGGCGCCGCGTTCGCCACCCGCGCGGCCAGGGCTTACCATGTCCATTGACCGCTCCCACCCCAGGAGCGGCGTCGTCGGGAGCAGAGGTTTGCGAGACTGGACGATATGGCGCACGCTTTGTTTGTCCGCGTTCTGCGCTGGCGCGGCTGGCGCGGCCCTCGCAGCCGATGTGGAGACCGCGCAGGTGACCATCGTTGACGGCGACGCCACGCTAGTGGTCGCGGCGCGCAAGTCGGCAGCGGTTCCGGGCCAGCGCGTCGACGCCCGCACCCTGGTCGAGACCGGGCCGAACCTCAAATTGCTGCGCATCGAGTGGCCCGACGGCAGCGCGGTCGACTTCGGCCCCGACACCCGGGCGATGCTGACGCCGGGGCGCTTCGGCCCCCGGCTGCGCGCCCATCCGGCCTTCTACCTGCTCGAGGGCTGGGCCAAACAAAGCGGCTTGGGCACCGAGGCTGTCGCCGGCCACGTGACGGCAGCACTGCAGATCCATCCGTTCAAAGGCGTCACCGTCACCCACGTCGGTGAACAAGGCAGCTTCGTCTTCGTCGAATCCGGCGCGGTCGACCTGATCGAGCGCAACAGCCGGCCACCCGCAGTGATGAGCCTGAAGTCGGGCGAGGTCTACAGCCGCGACAAGGCGGGCACCGGCGCCACCGCTGCGCGCCCCTCGGCCGAACAGCTGCGCAGCGTGCCGCGCGGGTTCCGCGACACCCTGCCGCTGCGCGGCGCCAAGCTCAGCGGCAAGGAGGTCGAGCTGCGTCTGCTGCCGCCACCCGCTTATGGCGAACTGAGTCCGTGGCTGACTTCCGAGTGGGCGCTGCGCCGTGACTTCCCGCGCCGCTTTGGCGCCTTCGCTCGCGACGCCACGTTTCGCAATGCGCTGGAAGACAACCTGCGTGCGCATCCCGAGTGGGAATCGGTGCTTTATCCAGAAAAACAGCAACGCCCCTGAGGGGGCGTTTCCGGTGCGGCGCTGGCTCCTGGCTCACGGCGCGCCTTCACTTGAAAGGCCCGCATGAAACTGCTCGTCAAGTTCAACATCATCTACGTGATCGTCATCGCCGTGGGTGTCGGCGCCTGCGGCCTGGTCGCGCGCAACCTGCTGCAGAACAACGCGAAAGAGGAAGTCCTCAACAGCGCCAGGCTGCTGATGGAAAAGGCCAACGCGGTGCGCAACTACACGTCGACGCAGATCACCAAGCTGCTCGAAACGCAGATGAAGTACGAGTTCCTGCCGCAGTCGGTGCCCAGCTATTCCGCGGTCGAAGTGCTGGGCACGCTGCTCGCCAAGCACCCGGAGTTCTTCTACAAGGAAGCGACGCTGAACCCGACCAACCTGCGCGACCGGGCGACGGGCTGGGAGGTCGACGTCGTCAGCGAGTTCCGCAAAGGCGGCGACCTGAAGGAGTTCATCGGCCAGCGCGACACGCCGGCGGGGGTCTCGATGTTCATCGCGCGGCCGCTGCGCATCACCAACCCGCAGTGCCTGCAGTGCCACAGCAGCGTCGAGGCGGCGCCCAAGACCATGGTCGACAAGTACGGCTCGGCGAACGGTTTCGGCTGGCAGTTGAACGAGGTCATCGGCGCGCAGATTGTCTCGGTGCCGCTCGGCATCGCGCTGGGCCGCGCCGACCGCTCGTTCACCGTGTTCATGGGTTCGCTGGTCGGCGTGCTGGTCGTTGTCGGCATCGTGCTCAACGTGATGATCTGGCTCGTCGTCGTGCGCCCCGTCACCGAACTGTCGGCGCTGGCCGACCGCGTCAGCCAGGGCGACCTGGCCGCACCCGAGTTCAAGTCCGGCAGCCGTGACGAAATCGGCGTTCTCGCCGAATCTTTCGCGCGCATGCGCACCAGCGTCGTGCAGGCGATGAAGATGCTCGATTCCTGACCTCAGCTCAATGGCACACCCACAGAAACTTGGCAAATACCTGATCACCGAGGTGCTCGGCGAAGGGGCGATGGGTGTCGTCTACAAAGGCTTCGACCCCGACATCCGGCGTACCGTGGCGTTGAAGACGATCCGGCGCCAGCTCGACGACGGCTCGGAGTTCGCCGCCTCGATCGCGGCGCGCTTTCGCAACGAAGCGCAGGCCGCCGGGCGGCTGGCGCATCCGGGCATCGTCGCCGTCTACGACTACGGCGAAGACCAGGGCGTGGCCTACATCGCGATGGAGTTCGTCGAAGGGCAGTCGCTGGCCCATTACGCCTCGCAGCGCGTGCGCTTCACCGACGAGGACATCCCCGGCGTGATGAGCCAGCTGCTCGACGCCCTGCAGCACGCGCACCAGTTCGGTGTCTGGCACCGCGACATCAAACCGGCCAACGTCATGATGGGGCGCGCCGGCCGGCTCAAGGTGGCGGACTTCGGCATCGCCCGCATCGACGGCGGCGGACTGACGCAGACGACGATGATGATCGGCACGCCGAACTACATGGCGCCCGAGCAGTTCCTCGGTCAGACCATCGACCACCGCGTCGACCTCTACAGTGCGGGCGTGCTGCTCTACCTGCTGCTGACCGGGCGCGCGCCTTTCGTCGGCACCCAGGACGCGCTGATGTACAAGGCCGTGCACGAAATGCCGCAGCCGCCGTCGGCGGTGGACGGCGCGGACCGGCCGCGCTTCTACGACACCCTCATCGCCACGGCGATGGCGAAGAACCCGGCGCAGCGCTTTCAAAGTGCGGCCGAATTCAAGCAGGCCATCGTCGACGCGGTCGGCACGCCATTCGTCGACTCGGCCTGGGACCGCACCATCATCGTCGCCCCGCAGCCAGCGCCCAAGCCGGTCCAGACCTTGCCCGCTGAGCCGACCACGGCGTCGAGCAGCTTGCCCACCGCGCTGGCCACCGCGGGCTGGGACATGGCCGCGCTGGCACAGGCCGAAGCCTCGCTGGCGCGTTATGTGGGCCCGCTGGCCAACGTGCTGGTGCGCCGCGCCGCGCGCGATTGCTCGGACCTGCCCACGCTGTACGCCAAACTCGCCGACCAGGTCAGCGACCCGGTGGCGCGCAGCGCCTTTCTCGACAAGGCCGGCAGCAACACCACCGCGGCGCGCACGAGCTTGTCCGCCGCCTCGACCCACGCCAGCGCCGTCAGCGCAGTCAGCGCCGCCACTGGCGGCGCCAGCGCCACCGCGGCAGCGCCGCTGAGCGACGCGCTGGTCGAACAGGCGACGCGCCTGCTGGCCCAGCACATCGGCCCGATCGCCAAGGTCGTGACGCGCAAAGCGGCGGCGCGTGCGCCGCAGCGCGACGCGTTCTTCACGGCGCTGGCCGAGTCCGTCGATCAACCCGCGGCGCGCGCCCGCCTGCTGTCCGAACTGTCACGGCTGCCCTGAGCCGCGGGGCGCGGCTCTGATGCGCTCGCAGGCGGCGCGCACTCCCGTGCCTGCAAGACCTGCTACTTGAAGATTTCGCTGAAGAACTTCGAAGCCTCGGCTTGGGCCAGCGTGGCCGCCTCCGCGCTGTAGGCAAAAGGCAGCTTGAATTGACTGCCCTTGGCGCTGGCGTCCGGGTTGTTGTAGCCGTGCTTGGCCCCCGGATAGCTGACGTAGCGGCTGTCGATCCCGGCATCGACCACGTCCTTCTCGAAGGCGACGATCGTCTCCGGCTTGACGACCGGGTCGGCCCCGCCATTCAGCACCAGGATCTTGGTCTTGATCGCGCCCGGCTTGGGCTGCGCCAACCAGCCACCGAGCATCGAGTCGAAAACCGTCGCCCCCTTGAGGTCCGAGCCGGCGAGCACTCGGTCAAGAACTCGCACGTCATCGTGACTGGCCACACCACCTTGTTCTTGGCGATCCAGGCGTACTTCACAGTGATTCCCTTGCAAAGTACGCCGTCGCTTTTTTTAGGATTTCGTTCTCCCGCTTGAGCCGGAGATTCTCGGCGCGCAGCCTGGAAAGCTCCATTTCCTCTGCCGTCACGACTCTGCCGCCGGCACCGTTGAGCCTGCCTTCCGCTGCTGCCTTGATCCAGTTGCGCAAGGTCTGGTCGCTCAACCCGAGTTCCCTGCAAACCATG
>JAUYAJ010000575.1 GCA_030693565.1 Rubrivivax sp. | reverse complement strand
CGTGAAGGTGTCGCGTGCGCTGTGGCCCAGGGCCAGCACCACATGATCGGCGTCGAGTTGTTCGCCGCTTTTCAAGGTCAGGCCGCGGATCGCACCTGCTTCGATGCAAACATCCACCACCTGCTGCTCGAAGCGGATCTCACCACCCAGCGCAGTGATGTCGGCACGCATCTTCTCGATCATGCTGACCAGCCGGAAGGTGCCGATGTGCGGCTTGGCGACGAACAGGATCTCTTCGGGCGCGCCGGCCTTGACGAATTCGTCGAGCACCTTGCGCGTCAGGTGGCGCGGGTCGCTGATCTGGCTCCACAGCTTGCCGTCGGAGAAAGTGCCGGCGCCGCCTTCGCCGAACTGAACGTTCGATTCCGGGTCGAGCTCGCCTTGGCGCCACAGCCGCCAGGTGTCCTTGGTGCGCTCACGAACGGCCTTGCCGCGCTCAAGCACGATCGGCCGCAGCCCCATCTGCGCCAGCACCAGCGCGGCAAAGAGGCCGCAGGGGCCCAAACCGACCACCAGCGGCCGTGGCCGCCCGCTTTCGCGGTAGTCGGCCGGCGCATGGCCGACGAAGCGGTAGCGCATGTCGGGCGTCGGCCGCACGTGGGGGTCGGCGGCCAGGCGCTGCAGCAATGCAGCGGCGCCCGTGACCTCGCAGTCGACGGTGTAGATGAGCACGACAGCCGACTTGCGGCGGGCGTCGTAGCTGCGTTTGAAGACGCGAAAGGCGGTCAGCGCGGCGTCATCGATGCCCAGGCGGGCAACGATGGCCGGACGCAATTCGCCTTCGGCATGGCCCAGCGGCAGGCGAAGTTCGGTGATCCTCAGCATGGCGCTGTGACCGGGTCAGGCGCCCGGCAGCGGCGGCAGGGCGCCGCCGCGTGGATTCAGCCGCCTTTGCTGGGGCGCTTGCCCGGGTTCTTCTTGCTGCGCGTGTGCGCGCCGCGCTCCAGGCTGCGCTTTTGGCCGCGGCCGACGGTGAAGGTCACGCCCTCCGGCGCGGGCGGGCGCGGGGTGGCACGGCGGTCGGCTTCGGTCCTGATTTTGTTGGCCATGGGAGGCTCCAGTCTGAGACAGTGGTGTTCGGTGAACCCAGGATTAGGCCACAAAGTGCGCGCCGGCCCTGAAGGGCAGCTTCAGGCGGCGTGCGCGAGCAGCTTTTCGTAGGCCGGCCGGCAGGCGTCGGCGGCGCGCTGCGGCTCGCCTTCGAGCACGGCGCTGCGCTCGCGCCAGGGCTCGAAACCGGTCGAACGCCAGACTGCCGCATACCAGTGCGGCGCCCAGACGCCGTCGCTGGCGCTCGGACCCGCCGGCCAGTGCAGCATGCGCTCGGTATAGGCCAGGCCCAGGCGCTGGCACAAGGCCTGCAGGTGGGCGCCGGGGTCGCGCAGAAAGCGCTCGGCGTCGATCACTGGCGGCGCCGCGCCCAGGTGCTGGGCAACCTGGTCGAACAGCCGCGCTTGCTGCAGCAGGCCGATGTCGGCGGCGCTGACCTCGGCGCGCGACTTCAGGTAGGAGGCGACGACGAGCGCAGGGTCGCGGATGAGGAAGATGTTGCTCAGGCCGTGGACCCAGTCGCTGGCCATCGTCGGCAGCAGGTGGTGGCTCATGTGTTTCTGGTACCAGACCGACTGGCCGCCCGGCACCGGGCCAGCGAGCGCGCCGACGACGCGCCGCCAGTCGCTGTCGCCGGCGGCAATGACGTCGTCGCGGCCGGGATGGTCCAGCCCGGTGCTGGCCAGGTAATGGGCGTACAGCGGCTCGTCGCTGACGGCGCAGTCGCCGCGCTGCTCCCAGGCCCGCATCATCGCGGTCGAGATGTTGCGCGGGCCGCTCCAGGCGGCGATGCGCAGCGGCGTCATGCGGCGCTGCGCGCGGCGACGTCGCGCTGCACCAACTCGCGGTACAGCCCCTGCAGCCGCTGGAGCATGGCGCCGGGCTGGCCGTCGCCGATGATGCGGCCGTCGATCTGGCGCACCGGCGCCAGGCCGGCGAAGGTGCCGGTGACGAAAGCTTCGTCGGCGCTGTAGACCTCGGTCAGGCTGAAGTTCTTCTCGAAGGCCGGGATGCCGGCCTCGCGGCACAGCGCCAGCACGTTGCTGCGCGTGATGCCGCCCAGGCAGTAGTCGCCGCTCGAAGTCCAGACCTGGCCGCGGCGGACGATGAAGAAGTGGGTCGAGTTGCAGGTGGCCACAAAACCCTGCGGGTCGAGCATCAAGGCCTCGTCGGCGCCGGCGGCGGTGGCCTGGATGCAAGTGGTGATGCAGTTGAGCTTGCTGTGGCTGTTGAGCTTGGGGTCGAGCACGTCGGCGTGGCCTCGCCGCACATGGACGGTGAACAGCGTCAGCCCGGCGGCCAGCGTCTCCGGCTTGGCCAGCTTGTGCTCGGGGATGATGACGATCGTCGCCGGGCCGACGGTGACCCGCGGGTCCTGGTAGGGCGTGCGCTTGACGCCGCGCGTGACCATCAGGCGCAGGTGCACGCCGTCGGTCATCGCGTTGGCCGCCAGCGTGGCCCGGATCGCCGCCGTCAGCGCGGCGCGGTCCAGGCCGATGTCGAGCGCGATCGCTTTGGCGCCTTCGAACAAGCGGTCCAGGTGGGCACCCAGGAACAGCGGCTGGCCGCCGACCACGCGCAGCCCTTCCCAGACGCCGTCGCCGAGCACGAAGCCGCTGTCGAACACCGAGACCACGGCTTCGCTGCGGTGCTTGAGCGCGCCGTTGACCCAGATCTGGATGTCCGCGTTGCGCGGGTCGTCGTGGAAGTCATGGATGCTTTGTGCCATCCGCGCAGTCTATCGTCGGGCCATGGACGCCGCTGCCTTGCCGATTGCCGATTCGCGCTACGCCTGGATCCGGCTCGCGGTGACGCTGGCGGCGATGACCATCGGCAGCAGCGCGATGTACGTCATCGCCGTCGTGCTGCCCGTGGTGCAGGTCGAGTTCGGCGTCGCCCGCGCCGACGCGTCGCTGCCTTACACGGCGATGATGGTCGGCTTCGGCCTCGGCGGCATTGCCATGGGCCGGCTGGCCGACCGCTACGGCGTCATGCTGCCGGTGCTGGTGGGTTCGCTCGGCCTTGGCGCCGGTTTTGTCGCTGCCGGGCTGGCCGGCAGCATCGCCGGCTTCACCATCGCCCACGGCCTGCTGCTCGGCGCACTGGGCAGCGCGGCGACCTTCGCGCCACTGGTGGCCGACACCTCGCTGTGGTTTGTGCGCCGGCGCGGCATCGCGGTGGCCATCTGCGCCAGCGGCAACTACCTCGCGGGCACGATCTGGCCGCCGGTGATCCAGTATTTCACCGAGCTATACGGCTGGCGCATGACGCACATCGGTATCGGGTTGTTCTGCGTGGCCGCCATGCTGCCGCTGTCACTCCTGATGCGCCGGCCCGCGCCGCAGCCGCAAGTCCTGCCGCTGTCGCCGGCGACGGGTGAGCCTCATGCGGCGGCCATGCCAGGGGGAATGTCGACGGGTACCTTGATGGGACTGCTTTCGATCGCGGGATTCGCGTGCTGTATGGCGATGGCGATGCC
>JAUYAJ010000555.1 GCA_030693565.1 Rubrivivax sp. | reverse complement strand
CGTGGCGTCGTTGCAAATCCTCGCGATACCACGGGGTATCGCTCCGGTTTGCGCCTAGCCACAGGACCAAATCCATCGGTTTTCTTAAGTGCCTCACAGCGTGCAACACCACACTAGCGACGGCTTCGGCAGCGCGCAAGTGCGCGCCGCCGAAGCCCTGTTCACGCTTCGTGAAGGCAATTGCCGCTGTCAGACCTTGGGCGCGACGATGGCGCCCTGGATGCGGTGGCGCTGCAAAGCCTGGCCGACGAAGCCGCTGGCCTTGGCTTGCTCGACGAACTCGCGCAGCAACTGCTCGGCCGCAGCGCCGCGGCCGGCCTGCACGCCCATGGCTTGTTCGATGACCATGAAGCGCCCCGGCAGCAGGCGCAACCCGCCCAGGCGGGCGGCGTCGGCCTCGAGCTGTTGCCTGACGCCGGCGGCGACGTCGGCGTTCTCGGCCAGGAAGCGCTCGACCACGGTGGGCGAGGTCGGCGCGCGCAGGATTTGCGCCGCTTTCAGGTTGCGTCCGAGGTAGAGGTCGTAGGCGCTGCCGCGGCCGACCATCACCTTGGTGCCGGCGCGGTCGACCTGGCCGTTGTCGGTCAGCGCCGAGGCCTGGCGCACCAGGTAGGCGCCTTCGATGTGGACGTAGGCGGCGCTGAAGGCGATGCCTTCGCCGCGCAGCGGGTCGATGGCGAAAAAGCCGATGTCGGCCTGCCCGGCCTTGACGGCGTCGACCGACTTGGCGGCGGCGTCGAAGACCACCATCTCCAACTCGACACCGAGGCGCTCGGCAAGTGCCTTGGCCAGGTCGACGGAGACACCGGTCGGCGCCGTGGCGCCGGCGGCCCGGTGCGCCAGGATGGGGTTGCCCAGGTTGATCGAAGCGCGCAGCTTGCCGGTCGGGGCGAAGGCCTTGACGACGGCGGCAGGCGCCGGGCCCGGGCTGGCGCAGCCGGCGGCGCTCAGCATGGCTGACGCTCCGGCCCAGGTGAGGATGCGGCGGCGGTTGGGTGTGAGTTGCATGGCGTCATGGCGTGGGGGTGGAGGAAGGGGTGGAGCGACGAAATTTCATCGCGTAAACATAGCGGTCTTCAGGGTGAACGGTGAGCGTGGCCTGCAGCAGTTCACCGTCGGCGCCGAGGTAGCGCCGGCGCAGCCACAGCGCCGGGCCGCTGGCCTCGGCGGCCAGCGCCGCGGCGTGTTCGGCGGGCACGCGCCCGACCCACAGCGTGACTTCGACCTCGGCGATGGCGACACCGAACATCGCTTCAACCTGCTCGTGCAGCGGCGCGGTTTCGGCGCCCTGGCCTTTCAGCACCGCGGCAAAACGCGGCTGCAGGTAGAGATCGACCCAGCACAGCGGCGCGCTGGCGTCGTCCAGCGTGCGCAGCGCGCCCACACGCAGCCAGGCTGTGCCTTGCGCGCAACCCAGGCTGGCGGCGAGCGCGGCGTCGGCCACCACGCGGCGCTGCTCGACGTGGTGGCGGTGCACGCTGGCGGGGTAGTTGAACCATTGGTCGAACTGCGACACCTCCTGGGCAAAGACCCGGCGCCGCGCGCTGGCGATGACGGTCGAGCCGCTGCCGGCGCGGCGCACGATCAAGCCGTCCTGTGCCAGCAGGCGCAGCGCCTCGCGCACGGTGTGGCGGCCGACGTCCAGGCGCTGGCCGAACTCGGCTTCGGTGGGCAACAGGTGGCCGACAGCATGGCGGCCGCTGACGATGTCGGCTTCGATCTGCGCCGCGATCTGCTTGTAGAGCGCACCGCCGGGGCGGCGGCCACGCGGGCGCGACAGGGCCGGCGCCTTCATGGCAGCGCCCGGCGTCCAGCCATCGCACGGCAAACAACAGGGGTCATGGAATGGACGCCTCGCACTGCCACTGCATCAGAAACACATTGCATCGCCGGTCCGCGTCGGCGTTGCCACCGGTTGACAGCTTCGGCCGCAGCGTCCTTAATATCCGTATAACTCGCGGCCGTGTCAACCGGCCCAGCCCTCAGATGCCTCAGATCGAATCCGTCCAGGTCGCCGTGGCGTGCGTTCCGCTGGACCGCCCGACCTCGTTCTCCACCCGCACGGTGACCGAGCGCCACTATTGCATCGTCAAGGTGCGCAGCACCGACGGCGTCGAGGGCCTGGGTTTTTGTTATGCCGGCAGTCGCGGCGGCCAGATCACCCAGCTGGCGGTGCAGCAATTGCTGGCGCCGCTGCTGATCGGCCAGAACAGCCACCGCAGCGAAGGGCTGTGGCAGTCGATGTACCAGGAAGGCTTGCTGCAAGGGCGATCGGGCGCGGTGATGCGCGCGCTGTCGATCCTGGACACGGCGCTGTGGGACTTGAACGCGCGCAGCGTCGGCTTGCCGCTGCACGACTACCTGGGCTGCGTCGACCGCGAGCGTGTCATCGCCTATGCCAGCGGCGGCTATTACCTGGACGGCAAGACGCCGGCCGACCTTGGCCGCGAATTGGCGGGCTATGTCGAACTCGGTTTCACGGCGGTGAAGATGAAGACCGGCCGCCTGTCGCCGGCCGAAGAGCAGGCCCGGGTGGCTGCGGCGCGCGATGCCATCGGCCCCGACGTGGCGCTGATGCTCGACGTCAACAACGGCTGGGCCGACCTGCCGCGTGCGCTGGAATACACGCGGCGCTTCGAGGCCTACAACCCTTACTGGATCGAAGAGCCTTTCGTGCCCGACGCGATCGACCTGCATGCGCGGCTGGCGCGCCAGACTTCGATCACCATCGCCACCGGCGAGATCGAGGTG
>JAUYAJ010000548.1 GCA_030693565.1 Rubrivivax sp. | reverse complement strand
GCCCATGCCACGCAAGAACCCCGCGACGCCGCCCCTGCGCGAGCGCGCCGCCCCCGCCCTGCCGCCGACCGCGCCAAGCCGCGACCTGCAGGTGTTCCCCAATCCGAACCCGGGGCGTGACTACGTCATCCGCTTCGACGTGCCCGAATTCACCTGCCTGTGCCCGCTCACCGGCCAGCCCGACTTCGCCCACTTCGACATCGAGATCGTGCCCGACAAGCTGTGCGTCGAGCTCAAGAGCCTGAAGCTCTATTTCTGGAGCTACCGCAACGACGGTGCCTTCCATGAGAAGGTCACCAACACCATCGTCGACGACCTGGTGCGTGCGATCGCGCCGCGCTTCGTGCGCGTCAGCGCGAACTGGTTCGTGCGCGGCGGCATCGGCACCCACATCACGGCGCAGCACCGCAAGCGCGGCTGGAAGGCGGACGCTGCGGTGGCGTTGCCCGGCGCCGGAACGCGGGATTGATCGCCGCCGCGCCGCCCGCCACACCCTGGCCCGCGGTGCTGGCGGTAATGGCCGCTGGGCTGGCGATCGCGGTCGGCGTCGGCAAGGTGCCGGTGGCCTTGCCCGAACTGCGCGACGAGCTCGAACTGACGCTGGTGCAAGGCGGCTGGGTGTCGTCGATGCTGACCACGGTGGCAGTGTTCGGTGCCGCGCTGGTCGGCATGTGGGTCGGCCGCATCGGCGCGCTGCGCATGGCGCTTGCGGGGCTGGCAGTCTGCGCGCTGGCGTCGCTGGCCGCCTTGCTGCACCCGGGCTGGGCCACGCTGCTGATGTCGCGGCTGTTCGAAGGCCTGGGCTTCGTGCTCGTGGCGGTGGCCTGCCCGGCGCTGATCACCGCTGCCGTGGCGCCGGCCCAGCAACGTTTTGCCTTGGGCTTGTGGAGCACTTACATGCCGGCCGGCGCCAGCCTGGCGATGGTGACAGCGCCACTGCTGCTGCCGCACACCGGTTGGCGCGGCCTGTGGGTGCTCAGCGCCGTCGCCCTGGCCGGCGCGGCGCTGGTGTTATGGCTGCAGCGCGCGCACTTCGCCAGCCTGCGGCCGCTGGCGCCCGCGGCGGCCGGCACCAGCTTTCTGGCGCCGGTGCGCCTGGCGCTGGGCCAGCCCCTGCCGTGGCTGCTGGCGCTGGGTTTCGGCGTCTGGGCGGTGCAGCATTTCGCCCTCATCGTCTGGATGCCGACCTATCTGCAAGAGCAACGCGGCCTGGGTGACGGCGCCGTTGCCGTGCTCACCAGCGTGATGCTGGTGGCCTGCGTGCCCGGCAACCTGATCGGCGGCTGGCTGGTGCAGCGCGAGCTGCCGCGCGGCCTGTTGCTGGCAGGCGCCCAGCTGCTGACCGGCCTGGGCGCACTCGGCTATTCGAGCGACGGCCTGCCCGACAGCCTGCGCTACGCGCTGTGCGTCGGCGTCAGCTTCGTCGGCGGTGTGATCCCAGCGGCGGTGATGGCGTCGTCGACCGCGCTGGCGTGCACGCCGCAGCAGATCGGCACCTTGCAAGGCCTGTACATGCAAGGCGCCCAGCTCGGCCAGTTCGTCGGCACACCGCTGATCGCCGCCGTGGTCGCCAGCAGCGGGCGCTGGGCCAGCGCCTTGTGGGTCACGGCCAGCGCGGCGCTGCTCGGCGTGGCCCTCGGGTTGATGGCGCACCGGCTCGAAACGCGGCTCGCTGGCGCCGCCGCCCTGCCCGCCTCGCCATGACGGCCACCGCCCGTCCGGCTTACCAGAAGTTCGCCGTCGACGTCGCGCCCAGCCGCATCGATGGCCAGGGCGCTTTCGCCGCCGAGGCGATCCCGGCGCGGCGCAAGATCGGCGAGATCCGCGGCGAAAGCATCAGCGTGGCCGACGCCAGGATCCGCGCCACCCGCAGCGAACGCATCATGATCGTCGAGCTGTCGACGCGGCGGGCGATAGACTTCAGCCGCTCGGCCGACCCCATGCGCTACACCAACCACAGCTGCCAGCCCAACGCCCGCCTGTGCATCCGCCAGGGCCGGGTCGAGTTCTATGCGCTGCGCGCGATCGCCGTCGGCGACGAGATCACGGTGAACTACGGCGAGACGCACCACGAGGGGCGGCTCACCTGCCGCTGCGGGGCGCCAGGCTGCGTCGGCCGGCTGTAGGCTCGGTCATCAAGGGGGCAAGCATTCGATGAACCTGCCAGACCCCCTGCTGGGCCAGACCTTGCTCGACGCCGCGCCGGTCGTCGTCGTCCTCGTCGATGCCCAGGGCCGCATCGAGTACCTCAACCCCTGGGGCGAGCGCCTCACCGGCCACCGCGCCGATGCGCTGGTCGGACGCGACTGGTTCGACATCCTGGCCCCGGCCGCCGACCGGCCCGCCTGGCGGCAACGTTTTCACAACCTGCTCGCTGGCGCGCCGCCTCGGCTCAGCGTCTATCCCTTGCTGACCGCCACCGGTGATTTGCTCGAGATCGAGTGGAGCGCGCAGACCCTGGCCGACGAAAGTGGACAGATCCGCCAGGTGGTGGCGATCGGACGCGACGTCACCGACCGGGTCCGCGCCGAACGCACGCTGCTCGACAGCGAACGGCGCTACCGCGCACTGTTCGACGCCAATCCGCAGCCGATGTGGGTCTACGACCTGGAAACGCTGGCTTTTCTGGCGGTCAACGATGCG
>JAUYAJ010000547.1 GCA_030693565.1 Rubrivivax sp. | reverse complement strand
CCGTGCCGGCGCTGATCCTGGCCGCCTCGTTGTGGGGCGTCGGGCTGGGCGGCGGCTACATGCTGGCATTCGATGTCATGCAGGCGACGCCGCCCTCGTTGACTGGCGCATCCGGCTATTGGGCGGCAAGCACGGCCGGCTTGTTGTTGGCAGGCTTTTCACTGACGTTCTTTCTGGTTCATGTGCTCCGACGAATGATTGGACCTCGGTTGAACACAGCACCAAGTTGACGAACGCCACGCCGCCGGTGCCACCCGGTTTACCCTCCGCGCGTTGGGCGCCCGCGGCTGATACCCCTGCCCGCCAGCGCCGCCCTCCAGCGAGCGACAATCTTGGGTTTTCCCGCGCGCAGGCGCGAAGGTGACGATGGTGGAACAGACGGATCCGGCCTCCGGGCGGCCTGCGGCCGTGGTGCTGCTGAGCGGCGGCCTCGACTCGACGACGGTGCTGGCGCTGGCGCGCGAGCAAGGCTTTGTCGTGCACGCGCTGAGCTTTCGCTACGGCCAGCGCCATGTCCACGAACTGGCCG
The DNA here is from genome assembly GCA_030693565.1 of Rubrivivax sp. Taxonomy (GTDB): domain Bacteria; phylum Pseudomonadota; class Gammaproteobacteria; order Burkholderiales; family Burkholderiaceae_C; genus Rubrivivax. Next base: position 2,578 of record JAUYAJ010000547.1, on the reverse strand, counting down.
CGGCGGCGGCGGTGGCCACGGTGCTGGGCGCCCAGCGCCATGTGGTGGCGCAGATCGACTTGCGCGAATTCGGCGGCTCGGCGCTCACCGCCGACATCGCCGTGCCCAAGGACCGCAGCGCCGCCGAGATGGCGCACGGCATCCCGGTCACCTACGTGCCAGCGCGCAACACCGTGTTCCTGAGCTTTGCGCTGGCCTGGGCCGAAACGCTGGGTGCATCCGACATCTTCATCGGCGTCAACGCGCTCGACTACTCGGGCTATCCGGACTGCCGGCCGGAATACATCGCCGCGTTCGAGACCCTGGCCAACCTGGCCACCCAGGCCGGCGTCGAGGGCCGGCAGCGGCTCAAGATCCACGCCCCGCTGATGGCGCTGAGCAAGGCGCAAATCATCGCCGAAGGCCTGCGCCTGGGGGTCGACTACGGCCTGACCAGCAGTTGCTACGACCCCGGCGCCGACGGCCAGCCCTGCGGCCGCTGCGACTCCTGCGCGCTGCGCGCCAAGGGCTTTGCGCAGGCCGGCCTGGCCGACCCTTTGCGCCTGCGCTTCGGGCTGGACGGATGATGGCCGCCAAGACCTTGTTCACCGCCGCCGCCGGCTTCGAAGCGGCGCGCCATGTCGACATCCTGCCGGCCGGCCACCGCTCGCGCCGGCTCCACGGCCACAGCTTCCTGGCCCGGTTGCGCTGCGCGCTGCCGGCCGGCTGGGCGCACTTTCCGGGCGGTGAGGTCGAGCGCCTGCAGGCCGAGCTGGCGGCGCAGATCGCGCGCCTGGACTACCGGCTGCTCAACGACCAGGTGGCCCAGCCCACCGACGAGAACCTGGCGCGCTGGCTGCGCGAGCAGCTCGACGTGCCGGGCATCGAACAGATCGGCATTCAGAGCACGGCCCACGAAGGCGCCGACCTCAGCCCGGCGGGTGACGCCCATGTCTGGCGCCGCTATCTGTTCCAGTCGGCGCACCGGCTGCCGCATGTGCGGCCCGGCCACCGCTGCGGCCGCATGCACGGCCATGGCTTCGAAGTCATCGTGCACGCCAACCGCAACGTCGGCGGGCGCGACCTGGCGATCGACTACGACCAGCTCGACGCCATCTGGGCGCCGCTGCAGCTCGAGCTCGACCACGCCTGCCTGAACGACTTGCCCGGGCTCGAGAACCCGACCAGCGAGCGGCTGTCGAGCTGGCTCTGGCAGCGCATCCAGCCGGCGCTGCCCGAGCTGTCGTGGATCACCGTCTACGAAACCGGCTCCTGCGGCGCCAACTTCGACGGCACGCAGTACCGGATCTGGAAAGAGCTGACGCTGGACAGTGCGCTGCAGCTGCGCCAGGCGCCGCAAGGCAGCCCGCTGCGGCGCATCCACGGCCACACCTACACCTTGCGGCTGCACTTGTCGGCGCCGCTCGACGAAGTGCTGGGCTGGACGGTGGACTTCGGCGACGTCAAGGAACTCTTCAACCCGATCTTCCAGGCCCTGGACCACCAGCCGCTGCACGAGATCGCCGACCTGGCCGACTGCGACAGCGCCAGCATCGCCCACTGGATCCTGGCCCAGGCGCGGGCCCAGCTGCCGCAGCTCGACCGCGTCGACCTCTACCAGACCCGGGGTTGCGGCGCGATCGTCTACGCCGGCGCCGAAGGGCCGGCTTTGCCGGTGTGACCATGACTTACAGCGTCAAAGAGATTTACTACACCTTGCAAGGCGAAGGCGCCCAGTCCGGCCGCGCCGCGGTGTTCTGCCGCTTCGCCGGCTGCAACCTGTGGAGCGGCCGCGAACAAGACCGCGCCGAAGCCGTGTGCCGCTTCTGCGACACCGACTTCATCGGCACCGACGGCCCCGGCGGCGGCAAGTTCACCAGCGCCGCCGCGCTGGCCCAGGCCGTCGCCAGCCAATGGCCGGCCGGACGGCCAGGCCAGCCGCTCGTGGTCTGCACCGGTGGCGAGCCGCTGCTGCAGCTCGACGAAGCCGCGATTGCGGCCTTGCACGCACTCGGCTTCGAGGTCGCGGTCGAGACCAATGGCACCCAGCCGGCGCCGGCCGGGCTCGACTGGGTCTGCGTGAGCCCGAAAGCCGGCAGCCAGACCGTGCTGCAGCAAGGCAGCGAACTCAAGCTGGTGTTCCCCCAGCCCGGCGCCTGGCCCGACCGCTTTGCCGCGCTCGACTTCGAGCACTTCTTCCTGCAGCCGATGGACGGGCCCGACCGCCAGGCCAACACCCAGGCCGCGGTCGACTACTGCCTGGCGCACCCGCAGTGGCGGCTCAGCATCCAGACCCACAAGGTCATCGGCATTGCCTGATTGCGCTCAGCCATAGCGGCCGTGCAGAAACCAGGCCGCTGACGGCGCCGTGGCCGGCGGCAACCGGTCGCGGTAGACCCAGACCAGCGCCCCGCTGAGGGTCTGCGCGATGAAGTAGTCGCGCAGCGTCGGCTCGCCGTCCCACCAGCCGGACTCGATGCGCTCGGGGCCGCACAGCAGCTGCAGTGGCCGGCCCTCGAACCAAGGCAGCGCCTGGCGCTCGGTCAGCGCCAGCGGCGCCGCCAGCAGCCACAGCGGGTGCGCCAGCGGCAGCGCCGGG
>JAUYAJ010000546.1 GCA_030693565.1 Rubrivivax sp. | reverse complement strand
GAAGGCGGCAAAGGCCGACGGCCGCTCGCTCTGCCCCATCACGGCGCTGAGGCTGCCGCTGGCGGCGTCGAACTGGAACAGCGACTTGGCCAGCTGCGGCTGCACACTGATCATGTCGATCAGGAAACTCAGCGCGCCCAGGTTGTCGGCCAGGCGGTCGAAGGTGCCGGCCTGCACCGCGCGCTGGGGGTCGACCTCGGTCTGCGCCAGCGCGTCGACGGCGTCGCGCATGTGCAGCACCGCCTGCGAGGCCTGCGTCATGCCAAGCACCGACAACACACCTCGCATCGCCGACAACTGGCCCGGCACCGGGATCAGCAGCGCGCGCTGCGACGGGTCACGGAAATACTGGTCGATCTGCTTTTCGACTTCGGACAGTGAGGCGCGCAGTTCCTGCACCACGCTGCCCATGGTCTGGCGGTCGCTGACGCGGCGGTACAACTCCTCCATCCAGGTCTCGAGCGGCTCGGCGTCGGCGCCGATGCGCATGTCGTCGATGCGCCGCGCCAGGCGCTGCACGCGCTCGCCGAGTTCGGGGGCGTCGAGCTCACCGTCCTCGACCGAGGCGTCGATGTAAAGCATGCCGGTGGCCACTTCCATCGCCAGCGCTGGCGGCGGCGCCGCCCCGCTGGCCGCGGTCTGCGCCGCGGCCGCGCTCAAGGCCGCCGCCAGCACCTGGCCCGACGGGAACAGCCGCTGCACCGAATCGCCGACGAGCGCGAACTGTTCGGGCAGTGCGCCGAGCCGATGGAGGTCGCCGCCCGCCGCCGCGGACCAGCTGTCCTTGGCGACGGCAAAGCGCTTCTTCGCCTGCACCACCCAGGCCGGATCGAAGCGGCCCAGGCTCGCCGCTTCGTAGTCGGCGCCGGCGCTGTCGTCGAGCTGCCAGGCTCGGCACACGGCGTTCAGGCGCGGCGCCGCCTCAGCCGACGGCGGCGCCCGGCCATGGGCGCAGAAGAACAGCATGTCTTGCGCCAGCCGCTCGGACAGATCGGTCTGGCCGCGCACCGTGCCGCGCAACTGCGCCAGCAGGCGCGAGGCGATGCGCTTGGTGTAGACGTCGCTGGCGAGCAAGCCGCCGGCCTGGGCCTCGAAGAAGGCCGCCGCCAGCTGCCACAAGGTGGCCAGGCGGTCCTGGGCGCCGGCACCAAGGTCGGCGCAGAGTTCGCTCATGCGCATCAGCGTGGCGCGGTCGGGTTGGCGCATCAGCGCCAGCACCAGGGATTCCATCGCGCTGCGCGCACCGTCGTCGGCGCTGCGCGGTGCGGCGCGCGCGTCGGCCGGCAGGTCCCGCCATTGCCAGGGCGCCGCCCACAGGTCCGCCGGGTGCACACGTTCGGCGCCGGCGAGCTTCTGGGTGTCGCGGTATTGCGGGAACAGCGCCACCGACGACACCGGCTTGCCGGCGAGCATGCGCGACAGGTAGTCGAGCAGCGCGAACGAGGCATGCTCCAGGGTGTCGATGGCGGCAGCGTCGACCAGGCCGGGCTTGGCCATCATGCGCTGCACCGCGGCCTCGGCGGCGCGCAGCAACTGCGCCGGCGCCGTCAAGCCAACCAGTTCGAGGGCGCCAGCGCCTTGGTGCAACTGCACCCGCGCCACCCGCAGCACCGCCGGGTCGACGGCGTCGACGTCGGAGCCGCCCATCGCCTCGGCTTCCCGGAGATGGCGTCGCAGTGCCTTGTGCGCGGCCTCGAGCGAACGCCGCAATTCGGCGTGCACCCAGGCCAGCGCGCTCAGGTCCACCGGCGCGGTGGCGGATTCGGCTGCGAACGCCTCGGTCATCGCGTCAGCCGACCTTGAAGCGCGCCACCGACGCGCGCAAGTCCTCGGCCTCGCGCGACAGCTCGCGCACCATCTGCGCCGTCGAGCGTGTGCCCTCGCCGGTTTGTTCGGTGACGGCGAAGATGTGCTGGATGTTCTCGGCGACGACGTTGGCCGACGCCGCTTCGCGCGCGGCCTGGGCCGAGATCTCGGCAATCAGCTCGGAGAGATGGCGTGTGACGCGGTCGATGTCGGCCAGCGCCGAGCCGGCGGCGTCGGACAGCCTGGCGCCTTCGACCACGCCCTGGGTCGAGCGCTCCATCGCCGCCACCGCGTCCTGGGTGTCGGTCTGAATCGTGCGCACGATGGCGGCGATCTGCCGCGTCGCGTCGCCCGAACGTTCGGCCAGCCGCTGCACCTCTTCGGCGACGACCGAGAACCCGCGGCCGGCGTCACCGGCGCTGGCGGCCTGAATGGCGGCGTTGAGCGCCAGCACGTTGGTCTGCTCGGTGATGTCGGAGATCAGTTCGGTGATCTCGCCGATCTCCTGCGACGACTCGCCCAGGCGCTTGATGCGCTTGGAGGTTTCCTGGATCTGGTCGCGGATCGAGTTCATGCCGCCGATGGTGTTCTGCACCGCGGTCAACCCCGACTCGGCGGCCTGCAGCGACTGCCGCGCCACCTGCGCCGTGTGCTGGGCCTGGCCGGAGACGTCGTTGATGCGCCCGGCCATCTGCAGCACCGACTCGCCGGTCTCGCGGATCTCGCGCAGCTGCTCGGTCGACGCCGCCAGCAGCTCGGTGGAAGTCTGCTCGACCTGCTGGGTGGTGTCGGTGACGCGCGCCACCGTGCCCTGCACCACCGAGACCAGCGAGCGCAACTCCTCGACCGTGTAGTTCACCGAATCGGCGATCGCACCGGTGATGTCTTCGGTCACCGTGGCCTGCTGCGTCAAGTCGCCCTCGGCCACCGTCTGCAACTCGTTCATCAGCCGCAGAATGGCGGCCTGGTTGGCGTCGTTGACACGCTTGGCGTCCTGCTCCTGGCGCTCGGCCTCGCGGCGCTGCGCCTCGGCCAGTGCCGAACGGGCGGTCTGGCCTTGCACGAACAGCCGCAGCAGTCCCATGCCACCGAGCAGCATCAGCAGCAGCGCGCCCGCAGCCGCCAGCAGCTGCGTGGTGCCGAATGCGCCCTCGCCGCCAAGTTCGCCTTGCAGCCCGGCCAGGCCACGGCGCAGGTTTTCGTTGTCGGCCAGGATGGCGTTGCGGGCGTCACGCGCCGCCACCAGCCCTTGCAGATTGCCCAGGATGACGCCGGCCTGGGCGCGGGTGTCGTCGTATTGCTTGAGCAGCAGTTGCAGCCGCTCGACGGTCTGGGCGTCGCGGGTGCCGGGCAGGCGCAGCTCGGGGCTGCCTTTGAGCAAGCCGTCGCCGATCTCGCGGAAAGCGTTGAGGTCGTTGCCCAGTTGCAGGCCGGCGCCCAGGCTGACGCCATCGGCGGTCTGGAACTCGTTGGCGCTCTTGCCGATGCGCTGGGTCAGCATGACCAGACGGCCCGCGGCCGAGACCTCGGCCGCCGAGCCGCCTTGTTGCAGCTTGGTCGAGGCCACCGCCTCGGCAGTTTCGAGCAGTTCGGCCGATTGTTTGTTGACGGCGCGCAACGCCTGCGCGGCGTCGACCAGCGGCTTTTGCTGCGCCAGCACGATGGCGGCGCTGCGCTCGGCGCGCTCGCCCAGCGGCAGCAAGGCGTCGACGGCTGGCTGCTGCGCTGCCGGCAGCGCGGCGACGCCGTCGGCGCCGCTCTTGAGCGCGTTCAGGCTGCGCGCCAGCACCTCGGCGCTGTCCTTGACTTCGGCGAAGGCGGCGGCGTTGCCCACCAGCGCCTGCGACACCGACTTGGCCAGCCGCTGCGACTGCGTCTGCGCATCGGCGGCCACGCCGAGCACCGCAGCGCTGCGGCTGCCGCCGCTGATGGCGAGCGCGCCGACACCGACCAGGCCCAGCAGGCCGACGACGAACAGAATCACCAGCAGGCGCTGCTGCTGGGCCGGCGGCAGGCCGCCGATGAAGGGCAGCGCGGCAACCGCGGTTTCGGCCGCGGCGTCCTGCGAGCGGCTGCCCGCGTAGTCGCCGGCCAGCGCCGAGGGCGCGGCCTCGGAGATGATCGACGATTCACCACTGCGCGTGGTCACGGCGTCGGGCACCAGGGTTCCCGGACCCAGGCGCACGGTCTGCTCCATCGGGTTCAGCGCCGAGGCCTCGCCGCCAAACGCCGACGCCCGCGTCTGCTCCTGACCGGTCGCGCCTTGGGGCTTGCCTTTCATCCTGTCCAGGAAGCTCATGAGGTCCTCATCGATTCAACGTCATTGTGGAAAAGGCTTGCCGGCGACGCGCTGCGGCGTCAGGCGGCAATGCCGAGGAACTGTTCGTTGACGGCCAGCGCCGCGAGGTCGATCTCCTGCCAGACGCGGCCGTCGGCGTCGCGCAGGCGGCGGCCGGCGAACGCCGGCGCAGCGCCGGG
>JAUYAJ010000545.1 GCA_030693565.1 Rubrivivax sp. | reverse complement strand
CGGCTGGGCCGACCTGCCGCGCGCGCTCGAATACACGCGCCGCTTCGAGGCCTACGACCCCTACTGGATCGAAGAGCCGTTCACGCCCGATGCCATCGACCTGCACGCGCGGCTGGCGCGGCAGACCCGCATCACCCTGGCCACTGGCGAGATCGAGGTCGGGCGCTGGCGCTTTCGCGAGCTCATCGACGCCGGCGGCGCCGAGATCCTGCAGGCCGACGCCGCCGTCTGCGGCGGCATCTCGGAGTGGCGGCGCATTGCCGCCCACGCCGGCAGCTGCGGCGTCACCGTCAGCCCGCACTGGTTCCACGACTTGCACGCGCCGCTGGCGGCGGCCACGCCGAACGCGCGCTACGTCGAGTTCTTCACCGACGACCAAGTGCTGAACTTCCGCCGCCTGATCGACAACCAGCTCGAACACCGGGACGGCCATGTGCTGCTGCGCCAGACGCCGGGCCTGGGCTTCCAGTTCGACGAGGCCGCAGTGGCCCGCTATGGCGGCGGCGCTTCGGCCTGGACTGCCATCAAGTCGCCGCATTGAGCGCCGGCCTTGCCAATTTGTCTGAACCCACTCGAGCCTGACACCATGAAGCGCAATCTGTTCACCCGGTGCCTGGTCGGCGCCGCGCTGGCCGTGCCGCTGGCCTTGCAAGCCCAAGGCGCCTATCCGAACAAGCCGGTGCGCATGATCGTGCCGCTGGCGGCCGGCAGCGCCGTCGACGTCGCCGCGCGCATCGTGGCGCAAAAGATGTCGACCACGCTGGGCCAGCCGGTGGTGGTGGAAAACCTGCCCGGTGCGTCGGGCATCGTCGGCGCCGACCGGGTCGCCAAATCCGCGCCCGACGGCTACACCATCGGTGGCTTCAACGACAGCGTGATGACCATGGTGCCCGCCTTGCAGGCCAGGCTGCCGTGGGACATCTTGCGTGACTTCACCCCGGTGTCGCTGGTGGCCACGGTGGAATGGGGCCTGGTCGCCAACCCCGCGGCCAGCCATGCCAACGCGGCCGCGCTGATCAGCGCGGCGAAGGCGGCACCGGGCAAGATCGACTACGGCTCGGGCGGCATCGGCAGCCCGCAGCACATCGCGATGGCGCTGTTCGCCGCCGAAGCCGGCGTCAGCCTGAATCACGTGCCTTACAAGGGTGCGACACAGGCCGCCATCGGTGTGGCTGGCGGCGAAGTGGCGGTGGCCTTCCAGGGCCTGGCCACGGTCAACCCGCTGATCAAAGGCAACCGGGTCAAGCTGATCGCGGTGTCGACGCCCAAACGCATGCCGCAACACCCCGACGTACCGACGGTGTCTGAATCCGGACTGCCGGGCTTCGAGTTCAACTCCTGGTTCACCGTGATGGCGCCAGCGGGCACGCCGGCCGACATCGTCGCCCGGCTCAACGCCGAGATCGTCAAGGCGCTGGCCGACCCGGCGGTGCGCGAACTGCTGCTGGCCCAAGGCCTGACACCGCGCGGCTCCAGCGCCGACGAACTGGGCAACGCCACCCGCGCCCAGCTGGCCAAGTACGCGGCGCTGATCAAGCAGGCCGGCATCAAGGCCGAATGAGTGGCTGCTGCGTCGGCGCTGATGTGGAAATCCAGTATCGCCCTGCGCCAGGCGGGGTGCCAGAATGAAACCGACCTCTCAGCCTCTGAGCGCGGCGGCCTTGTGAACGACGATTTCTCAACCCACCAGGAGACACCATGAAGCGAACTCTCAGCCTGATGCTGGCCGGTTTGGCGCTGTCGATCAGCGCCCAGGCCCAGAACATCTCGATCGCCACCGGCGGCACCGGCGGCGTCTACTACCCGATGGGCGGCGGCATCGCGGCCGTGCTGTCCAAACACGTACCCGGCATGCAGGCCACGGCCGAAGTCACCGGCGGCTCGGTCGACAACCTCAAGCTGATCGGCACCGGCAAGCCCTACATCGCCTTCAGCATGACCGACGCCGGCCAGGATGCCTACCGCGGCGAGGACAAGTTCAAGGGCAACAAGGTGCCGGTGCGCACCTTGATGATCCTGTACCCGAACCGCATGCACGTGGTCACCGTGGAAGGTCGCGGCATCAACACCATGAAAGACCTCAAGGGCAAGCGCGTGTCCACCGGCTCGCCGGGCAGCGCCACCGAGGTGATGGCGTTTCGTGTCATCGAGGCCGCCGGCCTGGACAAGGACAGCGACCTCAAGCGTGAGCGCCTTGGCGTGGCCGAGTCGGTCAACGCGGTCAAGGACGGCAAGATCGACGCCTTCTTCTGGGTCGGCGGTCTGCCCACCGCCGGCGTCACCGACCTGGCCAACACGCCCAACACCAAGGTCAAGCTGATCGACCATGCCGACACCGTCTCGGCGATGAACAAGAAGTACGGCAACCTCTACGTCGAAGACGCGATCTCCAAGGACGTTTATCGCGGCATGGACAGCGACAACAAGCAGGCCACGGTGATGAACATCCTCGTCGCTCACGAGAGCATGGACGAGCGCACCGCCTACAACATCGTCAAGACCATCTTCGACAAGCGCGAAGACCTGATCGCGGTGCACAAGGAGTCGGCCAACATCAAGCTCGAGAACCAGAAGGGCAGCGCTTCGCCGATCCCCTTCCACCCGGGCGCGGTGAAGTACTTTGCCGAAAAGGGCATCAAGGTCAACTGACAGGCTCTGTGAACGCCCTCCCCAGACCCGTGCTGGGGAGGGCTTTTTTTCGACAGTCTCAACCCGCCGAACGAGGTTCCCGCGCATGAGCCAGCCCACGCCCGCAGACCAGCCCGATGTCGTCGTCAGTTCCGACGCGCTGCACAAGGCCGAGGAATTCATCGAAGCCGAGGAAGGCGCGGCCAACAAGCTCGGCGGCTGGCTGGGCGTCTTCGTCGTCGTCGTCGCCTTCGCGATGTCGGTGTTCCACCTCTACACCGCCTACGCCATCGTGCCGACGCAGACGCTGCGGCCTATCCACGTCGGCTGGGTGCTGTGCCTGTGCTTCCTGGTGTTTCCGGCCAGCGCGCGCTTTCGCCACCGCATCATGTGGTGGGACTGGATCGCCGCTGCGCTGTCGATCGCCATCGTCGTCTACCTGATCATGGGCGGCGACGACTTCACCGACCGCAACACCACGCCGGCGCCTTGGGACATTGCCTTCGGCATCGCGCTGATCGCCTTGGTGCTCGAGGCCATGCGGCGCACCAACGGCTGGATCATGCCGATCGTCATCTCGGCCTTCGTTGCCTATGCGCTGTTCGGGCCCTACCTGCCGGCGCCGTGGACGCACAAGGGCTACGAGGTCGGGCGCCTGGTCGGCGTGATGTACATGACGCTCGAAGGCATTTACGGCGTTGCCGTCGATGTCTCGTCGTCGCTGATCATCCTCTTCACCATCTTCGGCGCCTTCCTGCAGTACTCGGGCGCCGGCAAGTTCTACATCGACTTCTCGTTCGCGGCCATGGGCGGCAAGCCCACTGGCGCCGGGCGCACCGTGGTGCTGGCTTCGTTCCTGCTGGGCGGGCCCTCGGGCTCGGGGGTGGCCACGACGGTGACGCTGGGCGCCGTGGCCTACCCGATGCTGGCCAAGGTCGGCTACGAGAAGAACGCCGCTGGCGGCCTGCTGGCCGCGGGCGGGCTGGGCGCCATCATCTCGCCGCCGGTGCTGGGCGCGGCGGCTTTTCTGATCGCCGAGTTCCTCAAGATCTCCTACCTCGACGTGCTGTTGATGGCGGTGATCCCGACGCTGCTGTTCTACCTGGCGCTGTTCCTGATGGTGGAAATCGACGCCCGCAAGTACGGCATGGGCAAGACCGCCTTCTTCAAGGTCGACTCGGTCTGGAACCTGACGCGCAAGTACTGGTTCCACTTCCTCTCGCTGGTGTCCATCGTCGGCTTCATGATGTGGGGTTTCTCGCCCGTGCTGTCGGTGTTCTGGGCCACCGTGGTGTCGTTCGCCACCAGCTTCCTGCGCCGCGACACCGCGCTGCTGTCCTACGACTTGTTCCAGGGCAAGGGATCGTTCACCAAGAACCTGTTCCAGTCACCGTTCGTGAAAGCGATGGAAGGCGGCTCGATCGGTGTGCTCAACGTGGCCGCCACCTGCGCCGGCGCCGGCATCATCGTCGGTGTGGTCACTTTGACCGGCCTGGGGCTGAAGTTCAGCACCATCGTGATCGACTACGCCGGCGGCTCGCTGCTGCTGACGGCGATCTACACCTCGCTGGTGGTGTGGATCGTCGGCCTGGCGGTGCCGGTGACGGCGTCGTACATCATTTGCGCGGTGATCGCCGCGCCGGCACTGATCAAGCTCGGCGTGCCCGACTTCGCCGCCCACATGTTCATCTTCTATTACGCCGTTCTGTCCGAGGTGTCACCGCCGACCGCGCTGTCGCCTTTCGCGGCCGCCGCCATCACCGGCGGCGACCCCTACAAGACGACGCTGCAGTGCTGGAAGTACACCGTGCCGGCCTTCCTCGTGCCCTTCATGTTCGTGCTCGACCCCGCAGGGCTGGGCTTGCTGCTGATGGGCTCGACCAAGGCGCTGGCCACGGCCAACTGGTGGGCAATTGCAGAGATCACGCTGACGGCGGCCGTCGGCGTTGCGGCGCTGGCCGCCGGCTTCCAGGGCTGGGCGCTGAAGAAGACGACGCTGATCGAACGCTGGATGCTGATCGTCGCCGGTTTTGCGCTGGTCTACCCCAGCGCCGTGACCAGCGCGCTCGGCTTCGGCTTCGTCGCGCTGACGCTGCTCATCCAGTTCCTGCGCAAGGAGTTGAAGCCGGCCTGAGGGCTTCGGAGCCGGGGCGGGGCGACAATGACGGCATTGCCGTGCCCCGGCCGGCCCCCGAACTCCGAGACAAGGACACACCATGCAAGGCGACCCCCTGGTCATTCAGTGGCTGCAGGCGCAGCTGAAGAACGAGCTGACGGCGATCAATCAGTACTTCCTGCACTACCGCATGTTCAAGCACTGGGGCTTCGAGCGCATCGCGAAGAAGGAATACGAAGAGTCGATCGGCGAGATGAAACATGCCGACGCCTTGATGGACCGCCTGTTCGCGCTCGACGCCCTGCCCAACCTGCAGGACCTGGGCAAGCTGATGATCGGTGAGACGCTGGTCGAGGCGCTGGGCTGCGATCTCAAGCTTGAGCAGACCGCGCAAGCGACGATCAAGGACGGCATCGCCCATTGCGAGGCGGTGCGCGACTATGTCTCGCGCGACCTGCTGCAGCACATCCTGGGTGACACCGAGGAGCACATCGACTTCCTCGAGACCCAGCTCGACCTGGTCGGCAAGGTCGGTGAGCAGAACTACCTGCAGACCCAGCTGGCGTCCTGATCGACCCGCCGGCGGCCGCATCGGCGGCCGACCCGGTGCGCCAAGACCCTGGCACCGATCAGTGCTTGCTAATGCGAACAATTCGCATTACAGTGAGCGCATGATAGTTTGCCTCTGCCACCGGATCTCGGATCGCGACATCGCTCGCGAAGTCCAGCAAGGCTGTGCCAACTTCGAGGCCTTGCAGGAGCAGTTGTGCGTGGCCACGGCCTGCGGCGCCTGCCACGACTGCGCGCAGGCGACGTTTCACCAGTTGTGCGCCGGCGCGCCGGTCGCGGCCCGGCCGCTGGCTGCGGTGCCGGTGTTGCTGATGCGCCCGCTCGTGCGCCTGAACGCGGTCGCGGCTTGAACCGTGGCCGCGCGTGCACCACTGCCGGCGTCTTTGCCGGGCGCCGCGCCCCAGGCAACGGCCGCGTTGCCGCCCGATCGCCGGCGCTGGCGCAGTGCCGACCTGCTGGGCCCGCTGCAGGAAGTTGAAATCGAACATCGCGGGGCGGTCTACCGCCTGCGCCAGACCTCGCTGGGCAAATTGATACTCACCAAGTAAGCCCCCCGCACCTGCCAGCCCGCGCCAGCCCGTGCTCCCAACCGGAACTCGCTGTGCTGCATTCAACAACGCTTGCGCTGACTTCGTGCTCGACATCGCCACCGGCGCCGCCCCGGCCCTGGACCCGCTGGACGGGGCTGCCGACATGAAGCCCGTGCTCGCAGCGGGCACCGAGGCCATGTCCTGGGCCGCAGCGCAGCCGACCTGTTGCGCCAAGGTCGCTGCGGCGCCGGCGCCTTCCGGGTCGCGGCGGCGGCGCTTGTGGGAGCTGGGTGCGCACGCCCACTGCCCAGTGATCGGTGTGTGCCTGCCGATTGCCGCGCTGCGACGGCTGGCCGGCAAGGCGCTGGGCGGACAGCCGAAGATCAGCGACTACGACATGCACTGCGCCGTGGTCACCGACTGCAAACGGCGCAGCCCGGTGGCCGAGGCCTTGCAGCGCGACTTCGACCGCCGCTTCGCGGCCGCGCTGCGACACAGTGCGGCGAACAAGAGCGCCGAGGCGCTGGCCGATTGGTGGCAGTCGCAAGTCGACGCCAAGGACTTGCCAGCGGCGCTGTGGGCCACGCTGACCCACGCCCGCTGCACAGCGGCGCTGGAGGACGCGGTGCTGGGCCAGGTTCACATGCTGCAGCACCAGGTGGGCATGGTCACGCGCGTCGAGCTGGCGCGTTTCGAGGCCTTGATCGACGAGAACGGCGTCCTCGGGCGAGCGCTCGCTGCGGCCCAGCAGCGCTGCACGCGTCAGGCCGCCGAGCACGCCGAACGCTGCGACGCGTTGCAGGCCGAGTTGCTGCAGCTGCGGGGCCGGCGTCTGGCCGCCGACAGCACGGTGGCCTTGTTGCGCGACGAGATCCGCACTTTGCATGCGGCGCAACCAGCGCTGGCAGGGCGGCTGCAGATGGCGCGCCGGGCCGAGTGGCAGGCCGAACGCATCGGCCAGCTGCAGCGTGAACTTCAGCGTGCGCGCAGCGGCCTGGCCCTGGACGGCGAGCCGGTGGCCGGCGAGCCCGCCACGGCGGACGCCAGCGCTGAAGCCGCAGCCCCGGCGCCGCCCCAGCTCGGCAACCGCGCCGTGCTCTGCGTCGGTGGCCGCACCGCCAGCGTGCCAACTTATCGGCGCCTGGTCGAAGGCAGCGGCGCGCGTTTTCTGCACCACGACGGCGGCGCGGAGCACAACGTCGGGCAACTGGAGATGACGCTGGCGGCAGCCGACCTGGTGATCTGCCAGGCCGGCTGCGTCAGCCACAACGCATACTGGCGGGTCAAGGACCACTGCAAACGCACGGGCAAGCGCTGCGTCTTCGTCGAGAATCCGAGCGCGACAGGTTTGCGGCGTGCACTGTCGGTGATCGGCGAAGCAGACTGATCGGCGCCGCATCGGCCTGCCCAGGAGTCGCATCCCGTGAGTCCCGACGTGTCCCGCCAATGCCTGCGCTGGGAGCGCATGCAGATCGCCGTGCGCTGCGGCTTGCATGCCGGCCATCCGTCGCTGATCCGCATCTATCTGGGCCTGGGCCAGCGCCTGGCGCGCCAAGGCCTGGCGAGCGAAGCGGTGACCTTGCAGCGCATGCTGCGAGTGTTGCTGGCGACCGCCGACGATGTGGCCTTGCCCTGGTTCTGGCGCAGTGCCTGCCTCGAGCATGTCGACCTGCCAATGGCGCGCCTGGTGGCCCAACCAGGCAGCTCGGCCGCCGCCGCGAGCTGGCAATTGGCGGTGCAGGCGGCGCGCGAGCGCTTGCCGCCGGCACCGGACACCGGGAGGCTGGCGTGAGCGCAGCGGCCGCCCGCTGGCTGCTGGTTGCACTGCTGCTGGCGGGCTGCGCGACGACGGAGCCGATCCGTCTGGACTTCAGCCGGCCGCTGGTGTTGCTGGGCGAAGTGCACGACAACGCCGCCCAGCATGCGCTGCGGCTGCAGGCCTTCGATGCATGGCTGGCGCGCGGCGGCAGGCCGGCGCTGCTGATGGAGCAGTTCGACCGCGAACGCCAGCCTGACATCGAGCGCCTGCGTGCGCAGCAGCCGCCGGCTGACGCCGCTGCGCTGATCGCCGCTGCCGGCGGCGCAGGCTGGGACTGGCGCTACTACCAGCCCTTCGTCGAACGGGCGCTGCGCCACGACTTGCCGCTGGTGGCCGTCAACGTCTCGCGCGCCGACGCCCGGCGTGTGATGAGCGAAGGCCTGGCGGCGCAAGGGTTCGACGCTGCGGTGCCGGCCGCTGTCAGCGCCGCCATCGCCCAGGCGATACAGGCCAGCCACTGCGGCCAGGTCGATGCCGCGACCGCTCAGCGCATGGCGCTGGCCCAGGTGGCGCGCGACCAGTTCATGGCCCGCGCTGTGGCTGCCCACGCTGGCCGCGGCGTGCTGCTGCTGGCGGGCAACGGCCATGTGCGCGCCGACATCGGTGTGCCGCGCTGGCTCGACGCCGCCACCCGCGCGCGCAGCCAGGCCATCGGCTTGATTGAAGTGGGCGACGACTCGGGCGCGGTTTTCGACCTGGTGCTGCGCACCGCCGCCCAGCCGCGCCGCGACCCTTGTCGCTGAGGCTGGCGTGTCAGCGGCGCAAGGCGCGCCGGCGCAGCCAGGGGCTGACGCGGTAGCGCTCGCCGCGATACTGGGTGTCGAGGGCGTCGAGCAAGCTGACGATGCCTTCTGCGCCCCAGCCGGCCAGCCACTCGAACGGCCCTTGCGGGTAGTTGAGGCCCAGCTTCATCGCCGCGTCGGCGCCGGCACTGCTGCACACGCCTTGCTGCACGGCGTCGGCGGCTTCGTTGACCAGCATCGCCACCGTGCGCGCCACCACCAGCCCCGGGCTGTCGGCCACTTGCAAGGGCGCGAACCCGAGTGCCGACAGCCAGGCAGGCGCTTGCTGCTGCCAGGCCGGGCTGGCGCCTTCGGCGACGGCATAGGCCAGCGCGCTGCCGGCTGCGCCCCGGACCAGCGGGCGGTCGAAGACGGCGATGTCGGCCCGGCCCGAACTGGCCGCCAGTTGGTCGGCGGAGCAGCCGTCGGTGAGCAGCAGGCGCGCGCCGTCGATGTCGAGCCCGATCCACGGGCTGTCCGGTTCGCGCGCCGGGCCCCAGCCCTGGCCTGCGAGCGCGCCGATCGCGGCTTGCTCCAGGTGGTCGGCGATCGGCCCGTGGCCATGAACCGTGACTTCGCGCGCACTCGCTGGCGCCGCATGCACGGCCACCGGCAGCGCCGGAGCGCCGGCCGGGTGCTGGAAGAAGCCGTGCCCGCTCTTGCGGCCGAGCAGCCCGCCGTCGACCATCTCGCGCTGCAGCAGCGAAGGCGCGTAGCGCTTGTCGTGGAAGTTGGCTTCGAAGACCGAGTTCGTGACCGCGAAGTTGGTGTCGTGGCCGATCAAGTCCATCAGCTCGCAGGGGCCCATGCGAAAGCCGGCGCCGCGCAGGCAGGCGTCGAGCACCGCGGGTGTCACGGCGCGCTCTTGCAGCAGCGCCAGCGCCTCGGCGTAATAGGGCCGGGCGATGCGGTTGACGATGAAGCCCGGCGTTGAGCGCGCATGCACCGCCACCTTGCCCCAGGCCTGGGCGAGGCTGAACACGGCGTCGGCGACGGCCGGGTCGGTGCGCAGGCCTGACACGACCTCGACCAGCTTCATCAGCGGCACCGGGTTGAAGAAGTGCATGCCGACGACGCGGCCCGGCTGCGCCAGCCCGGCGGCGAGCGCGGTGACCGAGATCGACGAGGTGTTGCTGGCCAGCACGCAGTCGGGCCCGACCAGGGCTTCGAGCTGGCGCAGCAGGCCTTGTTTGGCGGCCAGGTTTTCGACGATGGCTTCCATGACGATGCCGGCGTCGGTGGCGGCGTCGAGTGCGCTGATGGTTTCGATGCGCGCCAGCGTCGCCTGCGCGGCGTCGGCGGCGATCCGGCCTTTGGCGACCAGGCTGTCGAGCGTGGTCGCGAGCCGGGTCTTGGCGTCAGCGGCGGCGCCGTCGCGGCTGTCGAACAGGCGCACGCGGTGGCCGGCCTGGGCGGCGACCTGGGCGATGCCGGCGCCCATGATGCCGGCGCCGACGACCAGCACCGAAGCCGTCTGAAGTGTGAGTGTCGTCATCGCAGTGCGCGCGCAGCCGGTGGCCGCGCTTCAGTAGGTTTCAAGGTGGAGGCGGCCGTCACGCACCAGCGCCGCCGCCAGTGCCGGCCACGCCAGTCCGGCGCCATCGGCGATCTCGCGCAAGGCCTGGAGCACGCCGTCTTCCATGCCTTTGACGCCGCAGACGTAGAAGTAGGCATTGTCGTCGGCCAGCAGCGGCGCCAGCGCGCCGGCCTGCTCGCGCATCGCGTCCTGCACATGGCGCTTGGCCTGGCCAGGCAGGCGCGAGAAGGCGAAGTGGATGTCGATGAAGTCGCGCGGCAGCTTTTGCAGCGGACCGAAGTAAGGCAGTTCCTGCGGGCTGCGGGCGCCGAAGAACAGCAGCAGCCGGCCGCTGCCTGCCGCCGCGTTGGCAGCGCCGCGCTGGCGGCGCCGCCATTCGGTCATCGCCCGCATTGGCGCGCTGCCGGTGCCGGTGCAGATCATCACGATGTGGCTGCCCGGGTGGTTGGGCATCAGGAAACTGCTGCCATAGGGGCCGACGACTTGCAGCGTGTCGCCGACCTGCAGGTCGCACAGGTAGTTCGAGGCGACGCCGCGCACCGGCCGGCCGTCGCGGTCCTGAAGCACACGCTTGAGGGTCAGCGAGAGGTTGTTGTAGCCCGCGCGCTCACCATTGCGCGGGCTGGCCACCGAGTACTGGCGCATGTGGTGCGGCCGGCCAGCGCTGTCCAGCCCGGGCGGCAGAACGCCGATCGACTGCCCTTCGAGCACCGGGAAGGGCTGGGCGCCGAAGTCGAGCACGAGGTGGTGGGTGTCGCCGTCCAGGCCATGCTGGGCGCTGGTATCGGTGACGCGCAGGTTGCCGGTGACGGTGGCCGTGACCGGCGGCAGCCCGGCCGGTGGGCCGTAGAGCGCGATGCTGGGCTGCGCGGCCGACCAGGGCGGGCGCGTCGCGCCGCGCGCAGCCGGCGCCGGCTGGGTTGGCGCGGCGGCGACGGCGGACGCGGCTTGCGCGGGAAGGTCGGCGCCAGCCGGCTGCGGCGGAAGTTCGTCCCAGCCGAGTTGCTCGGCCAGGCTGTAGACGCTGCCTTGCGGCCGCAGATGCCAGTGGTCGATCGACCCCGTCGGGCAGGGCGCGACGCAGGCCATGCAGTGCTCGCAGCGGCTGGCGTCGACGACGTAGTTGCGATCGTCGTGGCTGATCGCGCCGACCGGGCAAGTGGCCTCGCAGGTGTTGCAGCGGATGCAGATCTCGGGGTCGATCAGGTGCTGCCTGACGTGGGCGCCATCCGGGCTGGCTGAACTCACGCGAAGCGCACGTAGTCGTGGTCGACCGGCAGGCGGTTGACGCCGACGGCGGGCGGTGCGATCCAGTGGGCAAACTGGCCGGGTTCGCTGACCGGCCCCATCAGGCTGGCGACGAAGCCGCGGTCGTCGGCGCTGGGCAGCCATTCGTGGACCCGCGCCGCCCATTCGGCGGCGCTGACGATGCGGCCGTCGGGCGCCACCTGCAGGCCGGCCAGCGCGCCGATGCGGCGGTGAAAGGCTTTGTGCGGCACCGTCAGCCGGGTCGGGATGCCGGCTTTGTCCAGCACCCGGTTCCAGCGCCCGATGCCGGCCACCGAGTCCTTGATGAAGTCGTCGCGCAAGACTTCGTTGAGGGCGTTGAGCAAAGGCACTTCCTTGTCGACGAACTGGCCGCTTTGCACCTCGAGCACCTTGTAGGTCTGGCCTTTGAGCACATGGTCGTCGTCGCGCTTGCCTTCTTCGAAGCGGCCTTTCAGGCCCGAGCTGTAGAAGACCGCGGCGTTGCTCGACTGGTCGGCGCCGAAGAGGTCGATGGTGACGCTGAAGTGCAGGTTGATGTAACGCTGCAGCGTGCCCAGGTCGATGACGCCGGCGGCGCGCAGCCGCGCCGGGTCGTCGGTCTTGAGCTCGTTCATCAGCTGCGCGGTGCGCTGGATCACCCGCGAGATGCCGCTCTCGCCGACGAACATGTGGTGGGCTTCTTCGGTGAGCATGAACTGCGTCGTGCGCGCCAGCGGGTCGAAGGCGCTCTCGGCCAGCGCGCAGAGCTGGAACTTGCCGTCGCGGTCGGTGAAGTAGGTGAAGAGGAAGAAGCTCAGCCAGTCGGGCGTGGGTTCGTTGAAGGCGCCCAGGATGCGCGGGTTGTTGGTGTCGCCGCTGCGCCGCTCGAGCAAGGCCTCGGCCTCTTCGCGGCCGTCGCGGCCGA
>JAUYAJ010000541.1 GCA_030693565.1 Rubrivivax sp. | reverse complement strand
CCCGGCGGCCGAACCCTTTCTGGCCTGGGCACGCGAGGCCGGCGCCCACGCGCGCGACGGCCTGGGCATGCTGGTCGAGCAGGCCGCCGAGGCCTTCTTCGTCTGGCGCGGCGTGCGCCCTGACAGCGCGCCGGTGCTGGCGGCGCTGCGCCAGCGGCTCGCCGCCGAGGGCGCATGAAACAGTTGGCGACACTGCGCAAACACCTGCTGCGGCTGCTGGCACTGCTGCTGCTGTGCGTCGTCGCGCTGCAAATCGTGTTCCTGCTGCGCATCGCGCTGATGGTGGTGGTCGACCCGCAGTCGACCAGTTTCCAGCGCAGCGAGGCCTGGCGGCTGCTGGTCGACAAGCGCCAAGTCCTGTGGAGCCAGCAGTGGGTCGCCAGCGCGCAGATCTCGACCCATCTGAAGCGCGCCGTGATCGCCAGCGAGGACGCCAGCTTCAGCGAGCACAGCGGCGTCGAATGGGACGCGCTGGAGAAAGCCTGGGAACGCAACCAGCGCGCCCAGGCCCAGGCCGAGCGCCAGCAAGCGCGCCAGCCGCAGCGGCCGGTCAGCACCAAGGTGGTGGGCGGCTCCACCATCACCCAGCAACTGGCCAAGAACCTGCTGCTGTCGGGCGAACGCACGGTGCTGCGCAAGGCGCAGGAATTCGTGCTCGCGCTGATGCTCGAGACGCTGCTGTCCAAGCAGCGCATCCTGGAGATTTACTTGAACAGCGTCGAGTGGGGTGAAGGCGTGTTTGGCGCCCAGGCCGCCGCGCGCCATTACTTCCGCGTCGACGCCGCCCAACTCGGCCCGGACCAGGCCGCGCGGCTGGCGGTGATGCTGCCAGCGCCCAAGCGCTTCGAGAAACGCCCGGACTCGGCCTATGTGAGCGGGCGCGCCGCCACCATCCAGGCGCGCATGCCGGCGGTGGTGCTGCCGTGAGCTGGAGCGAAGAAATCGCCGTCGCCGCGGCCCGCCTGGTGGTCGAGGAAGGGCTGGAATACGGCGCCGCCAAGCGCAAGGCGGCGCGCGACCTGGGCCGGCGCAGCGGCCGCCGCGGCGAGCTGCCGAGCAACGAACAGGTCGAAGACGAGGTGCGCAACCACATCGAGCTGTTCTGCGCCGACACCCAGCCCGGCGAACTGGCGGCGCTGCGCACGCTGGCGGCGCGCTGGATGGCGCGGCTGGCCGAGTTCAGGCCCCACCTCAGCGGCGCCGTCTGGCGCGGCACCGCGACGCGGATGTCGGCAATCCACCTCGACCTTTATTGCGACGACACCAAAGGGGCCGAGATCGCCGTCATCAACCTGGGGATCCACTACGACACCGGGGCGTTGGAGCGTCCCGGCGCCGAGCCGCTCAGCGTGCTCAGCCTGGCGGCGCGCTGCGAGGTGCTGGGCGAGCTCGTCACGCTGCACCTGCTGCTGCACGATCTGGACGACCAGCGCGGCGCCCTCAAGCCCGACGCCCGCGGCCGCAGCT
>JAUYAJ010000523.1 GCA_030693565.1 Rubrivivax sp. | reverse complement strand
AGCATGAAGGCCTTGACGGCGACGATGTCGGTGCGGGCGACGAAGCGCATCAACAGGCCGCTGGCCGCGATCGCGATCAGCAGCGCCAGATGCAGGTGGTCCGACGGCGTCGAGATGTAGCGCACGCGGTCGACCAGGAAGCGCCGCGCCCACAGGCCAGCCAGGCCGACGACCATCGCAAAGCCGGCATAGATGCCGAACTCCTGGATCGCCGCCACCGGCGCCCACACCGGCTGCTGCACGTAGCGCAGGTGGCGCAGCAGCACCAATAGCAGTGCAGCGTGGAATAGCCAGCCCAACAGCCAGGTCCACTTGCTGGCCTTGAAAAGGCTTTCGAAGAACACCACCTCGCGCGTCAGCCGCAGCGCCACGCCGGTGTTCGTGGTCGGCGCCGGCGTGGTCGGGATCTTCAGCGGCGCCGGCGTGCGCGCATAGCGGCGGATCTTCAACGCCACGCCAACCACCAGCACCGCGGTGGCGGCGTAGAAGAGTGCGGCGTAGATGATGCCGAGCCAGTTCATGGTCTGCACCTGTGTGGCACGTGAGGTCGTCGAGATTCCGTCGCGAGCGCGTCGAGCTTGAACCGAGAAGCGCAGCCGTACACCCGTACGGCGAGCATCACAGTGTGAAGATCGGCGTGCGCAGCAGGAAGATCGGTGACCTCACACGCAGCCGGTCGGCTTGGGCAAGCCGGCGATCTTGCAGGCCTGCTTGGCCGGGCCGTAAGGGAACAGCTCGTACAGGTATTTGCTGTTGCCTTTGTCAGGGCCGAGCTGCTTGCCGATCGCCTTGGTCAGCACGCGCACCGCCGGGGCGATCTGGTATTCGTGGTAGTACTCGCGCAGGAAGTTCACGACCTCCCAGTGGCTGGGGCTCATCTCGACGTTCTCGGTCGTCGCGATGACCTTGGCGATGTCTTCGTTCCATTCACCGAGATTGACGAGGTAGCCCTCTTCGTCGGTTTCGTAGGTCGTGCCGTTGACTTCAATGCCCATCAGGGTCTCCTTCGTGTCAGAGCCAGGTCTGGTTGTTCGGATGCTCGGCCACCAAGGCGACGAAGCCGGCGTAGTCGACCGCGGTGACGCCGTCGACCAGCCGGCCGGCCATGCCGCGCGCGTCGACGTCGGGTTGCAGCGCATAGACCTTCAGCTTGGCCGTCGCAGCGGCCAGGCCGCACGCCGCCGCGCCGGCCTGGGTGGCGGCATAGATGCCGTCCTCGATCAGCAGCAACGCCTGGCCGCGCTGCGCCAGGCGCAGGCAACTGCTCAGCGACGAGGTCTGGGCCGGGGACTTGTTGACGATGTGCAGCATGGGCGGCTCTCAGAAAGAAAAGACGACGTCTTGCTCGGCCATCAGCTGGCCCATCTCGGCGCTGGAAAGCACCTGCACCGGCACCAGCAAGTCGTCTTCGGTCAGGCCGCGTGCGTGCATCGACTCGCGCTCGACGTAGAGCTTCTCGACGTCGTAACCGTCGAGCGCCCGGTAGGTCTTGGAGTGGTTCTTGATCGCGATCGACTTCGTGTCCTGACCCTTGACGATCTCGTAGACGCCGTCGTCCAGGAACACCAGGCTGACGTCCTGATCGAAGGTGGCGGCAATCAGCACCACCTCCAGGCTTTCGAGCGCGTAGATCGTCCCGTAGGGCGCTTTGCGGTTGACGAACATGAACTTCTTGACAGCCGGCATCGCCTCAACCTCCGAAGGTGACCATGCGGTCGGCCTTGATGCCGCTGTCGACCAGCTGGCCGAGCCCGGAAATGCGAAAGCCCGGCGCCAGCACCTCGTCCTTGATGCCGCGGCGCAGCGCCGCAGCCACGCAGACGACGAGGTCGACGCCATGCTCGATCTTGAGCGCCGCCCAGCGGTTGACGATGTGGCGGTCGTCTTGCGGCGGCTCGGTCAGCCGGGTCGCGTTGTAGACACCGTCATGGTAGAAAAACACACGCTGGATTTCGTGGCCGGCAGCGATCGCCGCCGCCGCGAACTGGTAGGCGGTGTCGCTGGCCTGGTGGGTGTAAGGCCCTTCACTGACGAGCAGACCGATTTTCATCTCAGTGTTCCGTAGCGCCTAAGCAGCACACGCCAGCCGCGGGGACGTGCCCCACAAGCGGCCGCCGCGGATCCGGCTCCGCCGGTCCGCTGGCGGCGCCCCCTGAAGGGGGAGCGCCGAAGGCGCTTCGGGGGTGGGTCACGTTTCGCTGAGCCAGCCGGCGTTGTTGGTCGTGAGCAGCTTGTCGATCTTGATCGAGTAGCGCTTGTTCGAGGTGCCGTAGTGGCAGTCGAAGACGGGCACGCCGTCG
>JAUYAJ010000519.1 GCA_030693565.1 Rubrivivax sp. | reverse complement strand
CGACTTCGTCGCCCAGCCCGGCGGCCCGCAGGCAGCGGTGCTCGAACTCAACGGCTGGGACACCCATGCCAACCAGGCCGCGCCTCAGGGCGCGCTGACCAACGGCTTGCGCACGCTGGACGCGGCGCTGGAAGCGCTGCGCGAGCAGTTGCAAGCCCAGCGCGCCTGGGAGCGCAGCGTCGTCCTTGTCGTCACCGAGTTCGGCCGCGAGGTGGCGATCAACGGCACCCAGGGCACCGACCATGGCAGCGGCGGCGCCGCCTTCATCCTCGGCGGCGCGGTGCGCGGCGGTCAGGTGCTGGCCGACTGGCCGGGGCTGGCCAAGAAAGACCGCTTCGAAGGCCGCGACCTGCGCGTCACCACCGACTTGCGGGCCGTCTTCCGCACCGTGTTGCACCAGCACCTGCAGGTCAGCACGGCGGCGCTGGACAGCGAGGTCTTCCCCGGCAGCGCCGGGCTGCGCGCGCTGCCGCTGCTGCGCGGCTGAGGCACGGGCTCAGACGCCCGGGGCGACCCCCGCCCTGGCCACCAGCTCGGCGCGCAGCCGCTTGAGGCGCTCGCGCGGATCTTCCTTGACAGTGTTCTCGTCGAGCTTCATTTCGGCAATGAAGCGGCTGGGCACGCCGGCCACGGTTTCGCGGCCGCGCTTGCGCCGGCGCAGCGTGCTCACCACCAGCGTGGTGCGGGCGCGCGTGATGCCGACGTACATCAGCCGGCGCTCTTCCTCGATGCGCTCGGGTGTCAGTTCGCTGCTCGGATCTTCGCTGCCGCTGCGAAACGGCAGCAGGCCTTCGTTGATGCCGGCCAGCGTCACATGCGGCCACTCCAGCCCCTTGGCGGCGTGCAGCGTCGACAGCGTGACGACGTCCTGGTCCTTGTCGCGGTCGGCCAGGCTGATGATGATGCTGATGGTCTGCGCCACCTGCAGCACCGACTGGCGCTCACTTTCGCCGCCGCTGCCGTCGGCGGCGATCTCGCCACCGCAGCGGCGCGCGATCCAGTCGACGAAGTCGAGCACGTTGGCCCAGCGGCTGGCCGCCAGTTTCTCGCTGTCCTCGCCGTCGTGCAGGTGCTGCTCGTAGCCGATGTCCTTGAGGAAACCCATCAGCAGCGGCCGCGCGTCTTCGGCGCCGACGGCGTGGCGGGCGCGGTGTTCGAGGTCGTTGACCTCGCGGCCGAACTCCTGCAGCGATTCGACCGCCTTGCGCGGCAGCGCCGCGGCCAGGCTGGGCGAGAACAGCGCGTCGAACAGGCTGAGCTTCCACTTCGACGCGAACTCGCCCAGCGCCGCCAGCGTCTGGTGGCCGATGCCGCGCTTGGGCGTGGTGATGGCGCGCAGAAAGGCCGGGTCGTCGTCCTGGTTCACCAGCAGCCGCAGCCAGGCGCACAAGTCCTTGATTTCGGCGCGGTCGAAGTAGCTCTGGCCGCCCGACACCTTGTAGGGGATCTGCGCCGCGCGCAGTTTCTTTTCGAACACGCGCGCCTGGTGGTTGGCGCGGTAAAGCACGGCGAAGTCGGCGAAGCGGACTTGCCCGCCCTGGGCGCGCTGCGACTGGATGCGCGTCACCGCGCGCTCGGCCTCGTGGTCCTCGTTGTCGCATTCGAGCACGCGCACCGGCTCGCCGTCGCCGAACTCGCTCCAGAGCTTTTTCTCGAACAGCTTGGGGTTCTTGGCGATCACCGCGTTGGCAGCGCGCAGGATCAGGCCGGTGGAGCGGTAGTTCTGCTCCAGCGCAATCACCTTGAGCGCCGGAAAGTCCTGCGGCAGGCGCTTGAGGTTGTCGATGGTGGCGCCGCGCCAGCCGTAGATGCTCTGGTCGTCGTCGCCGACCGCCGTGAGCAAGCCGCGGCGGCGGTCGTCGCTGTGGTCGACCAAGGCCTTGAGCAATTCGTACTGGACCGAGTTGGTGTCCTGGTACTCGTCGACCAGCACATGGCGGAACTGGTCCTGCCACTTGGCGCGCGCCTCGGCGTCGGTCTGCAGCAGTTTGAGTGGCAGGCCGATGAGGTCGTCGAAGTCGACCGCCTGAAAGGCCACCAGCCGTTCCTGATACAGGCGCATCACGCGCGCGGCGACGCGCTCGTCGTCGTCGACGGCAGCGGCTTCGGCGGCGTCAGCGTCCAGGCCCTGGTTCTTCCACAGGCTGATGGTCCACTGCCAGCGCCGCGCCAGCGCGTTGTCGGTGCAGCTGCCGGCGTCGCGCATCACGCCGAGCACGTCGTCGCTGTCGAGGATGGAGAACTGCTCCTTCAGCCCGAGCTTGGCGCCGTCGCTGCGCAGCATGCGCACGCCCAGCGAGTGGAAGGTGCTGACCGCCAGGTCCTTGGCCGCTTTCGGCCCCACCAGCGCCTTGGCGCGTTCGCGCATTTCCTGCGCCGCCTTGTTGGTGAAGGTGATGGCGGCAATCTGGCGCGGCGCCAGCCCGGCCTGCAGCAAGCGCGCGATCTTGTGCACGATGACCCGCGTCTTGCCCGAGCCAGCGCCGGCCAGCACCAGGCAGGGGCCGGACAAGTGGTGCACGGCTTCGAGCTGGGCCGGGTTGAGCGAAACGGGGACTGCGGTCATGGGGGGCGGATCATAGCCAGGCCCGCCAGCGCGAAATTGGGCGGCTGCAAGCCGTTAAACTGCCGCCAGCATGTTCTGCGGGAGGACGCCGATGAGCACTGCCCTGGACCCCCACCTGGCCTCGCTGCTGAGCCTGCTGGCACAGCGCCAGCCTGCCGTGACACTGCCTTTCATCGTCACCCTGGCGCCAGGCGCCGACGCCGCCGCCGTCGTGCCGTTCACACCGACGCTGACGGTCGACGTCATCCGCATGGTGGCCGGCGAGATGACGGCGGCTCAAGCACTGGCGCTGGCCCGCCATGCCCAGGTCGAGACGCTGGCCTTCGACGGCCAGGCCCAGGCCATCGAGGCCTTGCTGGCCGGCGACGGCTGATCAGAGGTTGAGAGGCAATCCCATGGGCTCGCGCCGGGGCGTCCAAGGGCCCTGAGCAAGGCGCAGCGCGCAGCCCGGACTCACGTCCGGGCAAGCGATGCAACGCCGCGCAGGGCCCTTGGGCACCCCGGCCCTGCGGGTAAGCCCCCAGAACAGCCTCACTCGGCGTTGCAAATGCTCGCCGGGCCACCCGGCCCGCCTGCGATTTGCGCCTTGATTGATACTGTTCTGGGGGATTACGCGGCCCCATGGTATTGCCTCTCAACCTCTCAGTCAGCCGCCGCTTCGACGCGCCCCGGGCGCCTGCGCGCCAGCCGCCGGTAGGCGCTGCGGTCGCGGCCATGGGCCACGTACCACTGCAGCAACTCGTTGCGCAGCGCCTGCGCTGCCGCGCTCGCCGGCGCCAGCGGCTGCAGCTCAGCACGCCGGGCCTCACGAGCCACGAACACGACCTGGGCGACGACATCGCCCGCCGCCACATGCAGCGCGCCAGCCAACGGTTTTCGCAGCACCAGGTTCACCGGCTGCGCATACCAGTCGGTCTCGACAAGGCCGGTCAGCACCTCCACCGGCACCCTTCGGTTGAGCGGCGCGCCGAACACGCTGTCGACGAGCGCCGGCGTGCGCAGCAGCCAGGGCAGGTGGAGCTTGAACAGCCCGGCCTGATCGGCGCGTTCGAAGAAGCTCAGCCCGGGCTGCACCGGCCGCATCTCGCTGCGCTGGCCGCGCGCATCGTCGAAGGGCAAGGCATCGAAGTGGAAGGCGTTGGCGCTGAAGCGGCTGGCCGCGTGGTCGCGAACGTAGAACAGCCGCGCGTCGCCGGCCTGCGCCGCCAGCGCCGGCGGCGCAAAGCCGCGGCAGCCCGGCG
This sequence comes from Rubrivivax sp., assembly GCA_030693565.1. GTDB lineage: Bacteria > Pseudomonadota > Gammaproteobacteria > Burkholderiales > Burkholderiaceae_C > Rubrivivax. The sequence continues at coordinate 5,582 of JAUYAJ010000519.1, read as the reverse complement.
GCAACTCGGCCGCCGGGCACAGGCCGAAGTCGAACGGCGCCGGCACCAGCAAGCCCAGCGCGCTGGCCGCGGTGAAGGGCAGGCATTGCTCCTGGACGCCGTAGCCGGCCGGCACCGGCTGCCGCGTCGACGCCGGCGCCCGCCAAGGCAGCGGCGCGCCGGGCACCAGCGCCAGCAGCTGGACCTGCATCGCGCCGCTGGCGCTCAAGGTTTGAGCGCGAAAGCCGGCGCCGGCACCATCGCCAGCGCGGCCTGGTCGACGTCGACACGGCCATAGCCGTAGAGCGCGTCCCAGCCCGGCAGGCCCAGGTTGTCGGCGGTGGCCGCCATCAGGTTCCAGATCTGCACATTGGTGGCGAAGCGGTGCGCGCCCCAGATCACGGCGGCGGCGCCGGCCACATGCGGGCAGGCCATGCTGGTGCCGCTCTTGTTGCCGTAGCCGCCGCCCGGGATGGTCGACAGCACCTGGACGCCGGGGGCGCAGATCTCGACCTCGGGACCGCGGCTGCTGAAGGCGGCGATGACGTTGGCGCTGTCGATCGCCGACACCGCGATGACGTTCTTGTACTTGGCCGGCTGACCCACCGTGCCCATGCCGGGTCCGGCGTTGCCGGCGGCGGCGATCAGCAGCACGCCGGCGTTGTGGGCCGCATTGCAAACCGCTTCCAGCGCCGCCGGCGCGCCACCACCGCCCAGGCTCATGCTGACGATCTGCATCTTGTTCTGGATCGCCCAATTGATGCCGGCGATGATCCAGCTGTACTGGCCGCTGCCGTTGTTGGCCAGCACCTTGACGCCGTAGAGCGAGGCCTCGGGCGCGACGCCGACGACACCGGCGCCGTTGATCGCCGCACCGATGGTGCCGGCGCAGTGGGTGCCGTGGCTGTTGCCGTCCATCGCCGTCTCACCGGGCACGAAGCTGACCGCGCCCATCACATTGGGCTTGAGGTCAGGGTGGGTCCAGTCGATGCCGGTGTCGAGCACCGCGACCTTGATGCCACGCCCACGCGAACAACCCCAGGCCGGCGGCGCCTTGATCTGCGAGACACCGATCGGCACCGTCTCGGCCTGCACCGAGGGCTGACCTTCGAAGACCAGTGACTGCACCGGCAGCGCGCAGGCGAAGCCGTCGTCCTCGACGGCGACGACGTCGGGGTTGCCTTTGAGCGCCTTGATCTCGTCGTCGGACAGGCGCAAGGTGACGATCGGGGCTTCGAACAGGTTGATGTCGAAGCCGACAAAGTCGGCGTTCATGCCGGCGGGCAGGCCGGGCGCACCAACTGCAAAGGCCTCGGCGCTGGCCATGTCGTAGAAGTTCATGCCGGCGCTGCGCGGGCAGCTGCCGGCCAGAATGGCCAGCTTGTCGTCGGACTTGTTGCGCCGATCGCCCTTGGCCTTGAAGGTGACGATGACGGATTTGCGCTCGCCGGTCTTGCCGGCGCTGGTGCTGGGTTTGGCCATGAGGCCTCCGATGTGAACGTGGTGATTGAGAAGTCGCCGCCCCTCCGGGCCGCTGTTCACAAGTAAAGGCGCTGGCGCAGCGCGCCGTCCCCCCTGCCCTTGGGGGCCGGCGCCCCCTACGCATAGGGGCAAGCGGCCGATCCCTCCACTAGCATCGGCGTCCTGCCCACAAGAAGACGGAAGACCTCGATGCTCAGCATGATCTGGCGCTGCCAGCCCGTAGGCCGGCCATGATCGGCCGCCGCCCGCTGCTGCTGAGCGCACTGGCGCCGTGCTTCGTGCGCCACGCCCGCGCCGCCGACGTGCCGCGCTTCGGCCTCGGCGTGGCCTCGGGTCAGCCGCAGCCGCAGAGCCTGGTGCTGTGGACCCGGCTCACCGGCCCTGATCTGCCGCCGCAAGTGCCGGTGCATTGGGAGCTGGCCCATGACGAGCAGTTCTCCCGCATCGCCGCCAGCGGTGTCGAGAGCGCTGACGCCGCCTGGGCCCACAGCGTGCACGCCGAGCCGGCCGGGCTGGCGCCGGCGCGCTGGTACTGGTACCGCTTTCGCGCCCTCGGCCAGGCCAGCGCCGTTGGCCGCACGCGCACCGCGCCGGCAGCCGATGCGCCGGCGACGCTGCACGCCGCGATCGCCAGCTGCCAGCGCTGGGACCATGGCCACTACGCCGCCTGGCGTCAGCTGGCCGCGCAGCCGCCCGATCTGCTGCTGTTCCTGGGCGACTACATCTACGAATACGCGTCGCGCCCCGACGCCTTGCGCCGCCATGAGGGCCTGATGGTGCGCACACTGGCCGACTACCGGCGCCGCTACGCCCAGTACAAGAGCGACCCGGCGCTGCAGGCTGCGCACGCCGCCTGCCCCTGGCTGCTGACCTGGGACGACCACGAGCTTGAGAACGACTACGCCGGCAGCGCGCCAGCCACACCGTCCGGCGCCGACATGCGCAGCCAGCGCGCCGCCGCCTACCAGGCCTGGTGGGAACACCAGCCGGTGGCCAAGGCGCTGCGGCCGCAAGGCGCCGAGATGCGCATATTCGGCCAGCTCGACTGGGGCCGGCTGGCGCGCATCCACTTGCTCGACGGCCGCCAGTACCGCCATGTGCAGGCCTGCCCGCCCCCGCTGCGCGCCAGTGGTGCGCGCCGCATCGCCGCTGCCGACTGCCCTGAACTGCAGGACCCGGCGCGCTCGCTGCTGGGCGCCGAACAGGAGCGCTGGCTGGCGCAGGGCTGGGACCTGAACCGGCCCTGGAACCTGCTGGCCCAGCAAACGCTGATGGCGCCGATCGACGCCGACAACAGCGGCCGCGTCTGGACCGACGGCTGGGACGGTTATGCGCCGGCGCGCCAGCGCCTGCTGGCCACCGTCGCCGAGCGCCGGGTGCCGGGCGCGGTGGTGCTGGGCGGCGATGTGCACGCCCATCTGGTGGCCGACCTGCACGCAGAGCCCGGCAATGCGCGCTCGCCGGTGGTCGCCAGCGAGTTCTGCGGCAGCTCGATCAGCAGCCAAGGCCGCGCTCAGGCACTGCTAGCCACCGCCATGGCGCGCAACCCGCACCTGCACTACGGCCGCGCCGACCAGCGCGGCTACATGGCCTTCAAGATCGACGCCCGCCAGCTGCAAGCCCAGGTGATGGTGGTGCAGCGGCCCGAGGACCCGAACAGCCCGGTGCTGGAGGCGGCGCGCTTCGTCGTCGACCCGCAGCGCCCGGGCCCGCAGCGCGACTGAGATACTGCCGCCCCTGTGCAAGCCATCCTCGCCGTCACCGTTCCGTTCTTCGCCCTCGTGCTCGCCGGCTACCTGGCGGCGCGCCGCCATGTCTTGCCGGAGAGCGCGATCCCGGGGCTGAACGCCTTCGTCCTCTACTTCGCCCTGCCGTGCATGCTGTTCCGCTTCGGCATGAACACGCCGGTGTTCGACTTGCTGAATCCGGTGGTGCTGGGGGTCTACCTGGTCGCCGCGCTGCTGATCGTCTTCGTCACCATCGCATTGACCTTGAACGAGACGGTGCAGCTCAAGGACGCGGCCTTCGGCGCCCTGGTCGCGGCCTTCCCGAACACCGGTTTCATGGGCGTGCCGCTGCTGGTGGCGCTGCTCGGCCCGGCGGCGGCCGGGCCGGTGATTTCCACCGTGCTGGCCGACCTCTTCGTCACCAGTTCGCTGTGCATCGCGCTGGCGCAGGCCCATGGCGCCAGCGGCCAGGGCGCGCGCGTGGCCGCCAAGCGCGCGCTGCGCGGCGCACTGTCGAACCCGCTGCCGTGGTCGATCGCGCTCGGCGCCGCCTTCTCGGTGGCCGAAGTCCAGCTCTCGGGCCCGATCGATGTCATCGTGCGCATGCTCGCCGACGCGGCGACGCCGGTGGCGCTGTTCACCATCGGCGCCGTGCTCTGGCGCGCCGGCCAGCATGCGCACACGCGCACCCCGGTCGGACGCTTTCTGCCGGTGGCGCTGATCAAGCTCTTCGTCCACCCGCTGCTGGTGCTGGCGCTGGCCTCGGCAGCGCATGTGCTGGGCGCGCCGCTGAGTGAATTCCAGATCCTGGTGCTGGTGCTGGCGGCGGCGCTGCCCAGCGCCAGCAACGTCTCGCTGCTGGCCGAGCGCTACGGCGCCGACAACGGCCGCATCGCGCGCATCATCATGAGCAGCACGGCGCTGGCTTTCGTCAGCTTCACCGTGCTGGCCTGGGTGCTCGGGGTGCGGCCGGTTTAGTGTGGTGCGCCCGAAATCCTTGAACCTATCGGCGCAGGGGGATGTCGGCTTCGCCGCTCACCGGCCTCACGCTGCCGGCCAGGAGCAGACGGCGACGACAGGCAGATTCCTGGCTTCTCGTCTCGTCGAAGTTGTGCCGGAAGCAACCGCCAACCGATCGCTAGAACGAGGCGCCACAGAGGCAGGCACCCACGGGTAGGCGGCACTCGGAGCGATTGAGACGCGGCGCAAGCCTTGAGACCGTGCGGGCTCACCACTTCGGGAGCCCTGCGTGCATGCCATCGGCCGCCAGCCCCAGTGGGCACCGGATGGCGCACCTGTTCACTGCGAGCGCCACCGCCTGGCGCAGACCAGGCTGTACCGCTTGGTGCAGCAGCATGCCGCGACCTTCTTCGCGCAGGCTGAGGCCGGGGCCTGCGCGGACGAGTCAGTGTGAGTGACTATGGCAACGGTTTCAAATTCAGTTCTTTCAGAAAAGCGTTGTGCTTGTCCTTCGCCGCCCTAATCGCCTTCTCAATCTCCACCAGCTCTTGGTGCGTCTCATCCAGATCAATTTCCGCTTCACCCACAGCCGTGCTGATGTAGCGCGAGATGTTCAAGTTGAAGTCGTTCTTTTCAATCTCGGCCATCTCCACCCGGCGTGAATAGCGCGTCGCTTCCTCGCGGAACTGGTAGGTCTGGATGATCTTGGCGATGTGCTCGCCGGTCAGCTGGTTCTGGCGCTTGCCTTTGACGAAGTGCTCCGCCGCGTTGATGAACAGCACGTCGTCCGGCTTCTTGCACTTCTTCAGTACCAGGATGCACACCGGTATGCCGGTGGAGTAGAAGAGGTTCGCGGGCAGGCCGATGACGGTGTCGATGTGGCCGTCATTGAGCAGCTTCTTTCGGATGCGTTCCTCGGCACCGCCCCGAAACAGCACCCCGTGCGGCAGGATGATGGCCATCACCCCTTCATCTTTCAGGAAGTGGAAGCCGTGCAGCAGGAAGGCGAAGTCGGCGGCTGATTTGGGCGCCAGTCCATGGCTTTTGAAGCGCACGTCGTCGGCCAGCGCGTCGGTAGGCTCCCAGCGGTAGCTGAAGGGCGGGTTGGCGACGATGGCGTCGAAGCTCGGCTTCTTGGCCGGGTTTGGCTCCCGCATCATGTCCCACTCGTTGAGCAGTGTGTCGCCGTGGAAGATCTCGAACTCCGTGTCCTTCACCCCGTGCAGCAGCATGTTCATGCGCGCGAGGTTGTAGGTGGTGATGTTCTTTTCCTGGCCAAAGATTTTGCCGATGGTGCCGCCAGCCTTGTTCACCTTCTTGCGCACGTTGAGCAGCAGTGAACCGGAGCCGCACGCAAAGTCCAGCACGCCTTCCAGCCGCTTCTTGGTGCCGGTTTTCGGTTCCTGGCTGTCCAGCGTGACGATGGCGGATAGG
>JAUYAJ010000508.1 GCA_030693565.1 Rubrivivax sp. | reverse complement strand
CGGCTTCCGCACCGCGACGAACTTCATCGCCATCGCCTACTTGCGCATGTCCAAGCTAAAGCATCTGCCGGCTCATCCGTTCGCGCCCGCCCTGGCCAAATGAGACTGTCGCGCTCCACACGAAACGGCATAGAGCCTCGGCGTCTCGCTGACCGTGGCGGGAATAGGCGATAGGCCAGCCTTACTATTTCTCGGTCTGCCCATTCTGATAGGTGCAGTGACCCTAAGGGTTCTTGGCACCCGAAAGGGCTGACCTACGCGGGCCCCTCGTCGTTTAGTGTGGAACGCAACAATCACAATGGTTGGTGGTAGTCGGGGCCGGTGGGCATGTGGGCAAGGCGCGAAGCGGCTTGTCCATATGTCCACCGGTCGGCATTGAGTTGATGAGATCGAGGGTTGCATGAGCGTTGGCATCGAGGGGTTGTTCACGAGCGCATTGGGTCTTGTTCCGCCGTGGGAGGTAGACAAGGTTGAGCTCGACACCGCGCGGCGACGCATCGACTTTGAGGTACGCTGCTCGGCCAAGGCGCTGAGCTGCCCGCACTGCGGCGCGGCCGATCAACGCATCCATGATCGGCCGCGCCGCTCGTGGCGACACCTGGACTTCTTCCAGTTCGAGGCCTGGCTGCACGCCGATGTGCCGCGGGTGGCCTGCGCCGGCTGCGCCAAGACCAGCCAGGTGGGCGTGCCCTGGGCGCGCGAAGGCTCGGGCTTCACTGCGCTGTTTGAAGCACTTGCGCTGGCGCTGTGTCGAGAACTTCCGGTCAAGCAGGCCGCCGCGCTGCTGCGCTGCGCCGACAAGCAGTTGTGGCGGCGCATCGAGCACTACGTCGAGCAGGCTCGCGCCTTGGACGACATGAGCACGGTGAAGATCGTGGGCATCGACGACACCAGCCTGCACAAAGGGCAGAGCTACATCACCGTCGTGCACGACCTCGATGCCAAGCGGCTGCTGTTCGGCGTCGAGGGGCGCGATCATCAGACGGTGGTCGACTTCGCGGCCGACCTCAAGGCCCACGGCGGGGACCCTGAAGCGGTACAGCATGTCTGCCAGGACATGAGCGCGGCCTACGCCAAGGGCGTGGGTATCGCGCTGCCCAACGCCGCCATCAGCTACGACCGCTTCCATGTCGTGGCCATGGCCATCGATGCGATGGCCACGGTGCGCCAAGCTGAGATGCGCGACGAGCCGCAGGCTGTGGCCAAAGCCCCGGGAACGACCGAGCGCAAGACCATCAAGGGCCTGATGTGGGGCATGCGCAAGAACCCCGGCGGCTGGTCGATCAAGCAGACGAATGCGATGCACTGGCTGCAGCATTCGAGCCTGAAAAGTGCGCGGGCGTGGCGGCTGAAGATGGCGCTGCGCGAGGTCTATGCGCGCGCTGCGGCCAGCAACAATCCGCAGGCAGCGCGCGACGACTTGAACGCATGGCTGAGCTGGGCCAGGCGCTGCCGGCTCGAGCCGTTCAAGAAGCTGGCCAAGACGATCACCGAGCGCGCCGAGGCCGTCGTACGGGGAATGATCGACAACCGATCCAACGCCTTCGTCGAGGCGATGAACGGTTTGCTGCAGCAGGCCAAGCGCGCCGCTCGCGGGTTCCGCACAGCATCGAACTTCATCGCCATCGCCTACTTGCGCATGTCCAAGCTCAAGCATCTGCCCGCTCATCCGTTCGCTCCGGCCATGGCGAAATGAGATCGTCGCGTTCCACACGAAACGGCATAGAGCCAAGCTAAAGCATCTGCCGGCTCATCCGTTCGCGTCCGCCCTCGCCAAATGAGACTGTCGCGTTCCACACGAAACGGCATAGAGCC
>JAUYAJ010000488.1 GCA_030693565.1 Rubrivivax sp. | reverse complement strand
ATCACCGCCTGCCCGGGCGGCAGCGACTCGTAGCTCGGCCAGCGTGAGAAGACGCCGATGACGAGCGCGAACAGCGCGTACAGCAGCACCTGCCCGGCCCAGGCCGCCGGCGTGGTGGCTTTCTTGTCAGCCATGGGCAGGCCCCGGTTCGAATGCCCGCGCGGCGGCGAGTTGCCGGCGCAGCGCCACCAGCGCCCGGCGCAGCGCGGCTTCGTCGCCGGCGCTGGCCCCGGCCAGCGCCCAGGACGAGGCCGGGATGTGGCTGCGCAGGTGCGGCTCGCGCCGGCCCTGCAAACGTTCTTCGGTCCAGCGCTGGCCCAGACGAAACTCGCAGCCGCCCTCGGCGCAGCCGCTGACGAGCACGCCGGCCGCGCCGTCGCGCAAGGCGTATTCGACGAACGACGGCGGCAGCATGCCGGCGCAGACCAGGCTGAAAGGCAGCACGTCGGGCGCCGCCAGCGTCGCCACGCGGGCGCCCTGGTCGCAGCCGAAGACGACGATCTGCGGCGCCGGCCGCGCCGCCAGTTCACGCTGCAGCCGGCTGCGCAAGGCGCCGATCGGCGAGCTCGGCAGATCGATCCCGGTGACCAGTTCGGCGGCGCTGCGGAACGGCGTCGACGACGGACAGGCGCCGACACAGATGCCGCAGCCGGTGCACAGGTCGGCGTCGACCTGCGCCAGCTGGCGACCGGCGCGGCCGTTCGGGTGCACCACCATCGTCACCGCGGCATAAGGGCAGTCGGCAAAACAGCGCGTGCAGCCGTTGCAGTTGGCCGGGTCGACCAGCGCCACCACCGGCGGCGCCGGCTGCGGCAGGAAAGGCAGGCCGAACAGCACCGCCAGTGCCAGCACCAGCATCGCCCAGACCGCGTCATCCGAGGTTGCCGCCGCCAGCGGGTGGATGAACAGCAGCAGCCAGTCGTAAGCCAGCGCGCCGGGCACGACGGCGGGGTCTGCCGGTGCGTGGCTGAGCACCGGCGCTGCCAACGCCAGCGCGAGCAGGCAGCCGCTGGTGCCCAGCGCCACCGCACGCGGCGGGAACACCGCGGCGTGGCTCAGGCGCTGGATGTGGAACCACAGGCCGAACACCAGCAGCAGCGGCACGCCCAGGTGGATGAACACGAGCAGCGAGAACAGCCGGTCGCTGACCGCCGCCGCGCTGAGGAAGTTGCGCGTCAGCGGCGAGGCGAACAAAGGCAGGCGGTCCAGCAGTTCGGCACTGGCGAGCGCGGAGAACTGGCCGAGCTGGTCCCAGTTGAGCCAGAAGCCGCCGATCGCGCTGAAGAAGGCCAGCGGCAGCAAGGCCGCGCCGGTCAGCCAGGAAAAGCGGCGCACGCCGCGGTAATGGCCAAGCAGCCACTCGCGCAGCAGGTGCAGCGCCATCACGACGACGAAGGCATCGGCGGCGTAGCGGTGCATGCTGCGCAGCAGCCCGCCGAGCGCCCAGCGGCTGTGCGAGAGCTGCTCGATTGAGGTGTAGGCGCCCTGGGCCGAGGTGTCGAGCACGGCGTAGAGGTAGATGCCGCTGAGCGCCAGCCACCAGAACAGCATGAAGCCCAGCGCGCCCAGGTGGCGCAGCGGGTTGCGCGCCGAGCCGAAGGCGGCGTCGAAACCGTGCTCGACGCGCTGCCAGCCCCCGAGCAAGGCTTGGCGAGCACGGCGCAGCGGCTGCATCGTCAGCCCGCCGCAGCCAGCCGGCGCTGGCGCCGGCGCTGCCGCCACTCGCCGATGGCGAACACCACCATCGCGATCAGAAAGGTGATGCCGCCGGCAATCTCCAGGATCAGCCCGTAGTCGTAGCGGTAGCGCCCGGTCTCGGGGTCGTAGACGGTGCACAGCACGCGCACACGCTCGATCACGCCGGCCAGCGTCAGCTCCCCGGGCACGCCGCTGGCGCGCAGCAACTGGCGCAGCGGCTCGCCGACCTGGTTCGCGCTCAGCCGGTCGCCGTAGACCTGGGCGTGGATGCGCCCGCCGGCGTCGACCACGGTGGCCATCAGCACATGCTCGAAGCCGGCCGGTGTGGCGACGTAGCTGAAGCCGAAGTCGCGCGTCAGCGCTTCCACGGTGGCGGCCGGCGGGCTCAGGAACTCCCAGTTCGGCGCCGTGATGCCTTGTTGCGCGGCAAAGGCGCGCATCGCCGCCGGCGAATCGAAGGGCTGGTTGAAGCCGATGCTGACGACGTTGAAGCTGTCGGCGCCGAAGGCTTTCTCCATGCCCTGCACGGCTTCGTTCAGTGCCCGCGTGCCGCCCGGGCAGACCTGGAAGCAGCCGGTGTAGACGAAGCTCACCAGCAGCGGCTTGCCGCGGAATTGCGACAGCCGCAGCGGCCGGCCCTGGCGGTCGAGCAAGCCGTGGTCGCCGATCAGGTTGCCGATGACGGCCTGGCCGCGGCGCAGCGCGCCGGCTTCGTCGAGCGCCGGCGCCTTCGCCACCTCTTGTGCCAGGCCAGCCAGCGGCAGCACGGCCAGCACGAGCGCCGCCAGACCGCGGCGCAGCGGCCGCAGGCGCGAGGGATCGGGGGCGGCGGGCATGGGATTCACGGGCGCCGCGCCACGGCGTTGCGCAGCGGCATCGGTGGGCGCGAACTCAGCGCATCGCCGCATCGATGGTCGCCGCGACGAGCAGCACGCTGAGCTGCAACATCGAAGCCAGGAAACAGCGCATCGCATTGACACGGCTGGGCTTGAGCATCAGCACCCCGGCGCGATGCAGAAAGAACAGGCCGCCCGCCAGCGCGCCGGCGCCGTAGACCCCGCCAGCGCCAAAACCCAGCGGCAGCAGCGACACCAGGACCAGCGCCAGCGTGCTCCAGAACACGATGCGCGCTGCGCGCTCGGCGCCCACGACCACCGGCAGCATCGGCACGCCGGCGGCGGCGTAGTCGGCATGGTTGGCGATCGCCAGGCTCCAGAAGTGCGGCGGCGTCCACAGGAACAGCACCAGCGCCAGCAGCAGCGGCAGCGGGCCGAGTGAAGGGTCGATCGCAGCGCCGCCGGCGAGCACCGCAAAGCTGCCCGACAGGCCGCCGATCACGATGTTGAGCGCGCTGCGGCGCTTGAGCCAGACGGTGTAGACGACGGCGTAGAAAAAGGCGCCGAGAAAGACGAACAGCGCCGACAGCGGGTTCAGCGTGAACCAGGCCGCTGCCACCGCCGCCGCCAGCATCAGCGCCATCAGCGCCAGCCACAGCGGCGAATGCGACAGCTCGCCGGTGACGAAGGCGCGGCCGCGCGTGCGCGTCATCAGCCGGTCGAGGTCGCGCTCGACATACTGGTTGAAGGCGCCGGCGCTGGCCGAGGCCAGCAGAACCGACAGCGCCAGCACCAGCACCTGCACCGCGCTGGGCGCCGGCCCCGGCGTCACCGCCAGACCGGCCAGCGCGGTGATCATCACGACGACGCCGATGCGCAGCTTGAACAGGCCGATCACGCTGCGCACCCGCGTTGCTGCACGGCGGTCGGTGGCGGTCAGCGTGGTGTCCATGTTCGGTCTCCTGGGGTCGGATCGGAGTCGGTCGCTCAGCTCAGGCCCCAGAGCGTCGACAGGTACTTCCAGTTGATGAAGTAGTAGAGGACGAAGGCGGTCAGGAAGACCATCGCCAGCACGAAGGTGCCGGGGGCGGCGAAGCCGGCCGAGCCATGGCTTTGCACGGCCACCGTCGGCGCCGCCGGCGGGATTGGCGTGAAGGTGCTGCTGGGCTTGCCGGCGTCGAGCCGCTTGCCCCAGAGCAGCGAGCCGACGGTGATGTAGATGTAGATCGCGCCGCCGGCGATGGCCGCCATGCCGGTGATGCCGACCAGACCCATCATCAAGTAGGCCGCACCCGGCCATTCGTAGGCCAGCGCCGCGCCGTTGAAAGCCATGTCCCAGTGGCGGCGTGAGACGCCGAGCGTGCCCGCACCCATCATCACCAGCACGAAGGCATACATCGAGCCGCCGAACAGGTAGGGCTGCCACATCGCCAGCTTGGGCGCGATCATCTCGCGCTTGAACAGCACCGGGATCAGGAAGTAGGTCAGCGCCATGAACGACAGCGTGGTGCCGATCACCACCGTGGCGTGGAAGTGGCCCGGCACGTAGATCGTGTTGTGAATGATCATGTTGAGCTGTTCGGTGCCCATCATCACGCCCGAGATCCCGCCCAGGAAACCGAAGCCGATGATCGAGATGAACACGCCCGAGAACACCGGGTTGCCCCAGGGCGCCTTGCGCAGCCACTCGAACAAGCCTTTGTTGTAGCCCTTGGCGCGCTGTGCGACTTCCATCGCGCCGGGGATGGTCAGGCCGTGGATCATCGAGGCCAGCACCGCGAAGTACATGAAGTAGCTGGTGTTGACGACCTTCCACGCCGTGCTCACGCCCGGGTCGGCCAGCAGGTGGTGGGCGCTGGCGAGCTGCAGGAACAGGATGTAGAGCAGGAAGGCGCCGCGGCTGACGCGCTCGCTCATCGGCTTGGCGCCGAAGGCGATCGCCGCCACCGCGTACCAGATCGAGATGTGCGCGGCGACGTTGATCTGCTGCGACGAGTGGCCGAAGGCCCACCAGATGGTGCGGTAGATCAGCGGGTCGACATGGCTGATGACGCCCAGCGACAGCAGCCAGGTCGGGATCAGGATGATCGCGCCCGAGGTGATGGTGAAGATCGCGATGATGGCCGCGGTGATGGCGCCGAAGGTGACCAACGGCACCGAGCCGGTGTAGGTCTTGTCGTTCTTCGCCACCACCAGCGTGCCCAGGAAGACGAAGCAGGCGATCAGTGCGCCGACGGCGAACAGGATCAGCCCGAGATAGAACGACTGCGTGGCCATCATCGGCACGTAAGACGTCATCATCACGCTGGAGCCGCCCTGGAACACCGAGACGTTGTTCATGATCGCGCCGACCAGCATCAGCACGAAGGCCAGCCAGGCCATGCGCGGGGTGGCGATCCGGCAGCGCAGCAGCGTCGACGAACAGAAGTACAGCACCGCGACTTCGAAGAAGATGATCCAGAAGATCAGCATGTCGATGCCGTGCGCGGTGAGCACCTGGTAGAAGGTGTCGGCCTCGAGCCAGTGCACGGCCGGCCAGCGCGTCAGCACGACGCCGATGGCCAGGATGCCGCCGATGAGCAGGAAGACCACCGCCACGACGGCGTTGGCCAGCATCAGCTTCTCAGCCTGGGCTTCGAACTGCAGCCCCGAGCGCGGGCAGGTTCGGTAGGTGGTCGAACTGGTCATGTCGGCCCCTTACTTGACGTAGATGCGGCCGACCATCGCGTGATGGTTGATGCCGCAGTATTCGTTGCACACGACCGAATAGGCCCCGGACTGGTTGGGCGTCACCGTCACCACATGCTCATAGCCGGGCACGATCTGGATGTTGATGTTCGCCGGCTGCAGCGAAAAGCCGTGGTTGTAGTCCACCGAAGTCAGGTGCAGCCGGTAGGTCTTGTCCTTCTCCAGCTCGAGGATCGGCCAGAAGCTCCACAGCCGCGCGATCAGGTAGACATCGCTGCCGGGCGGCGGCGCGACCACCGGCGTCTTCTCGTCGGTTTCGGTGCGCACCGTGTACTTGTCGACCATCGCCTGGGTCTTGGCGATGAACATCTCGGGCGTGGTCCTGTAAGTCTCGGTCGACAGATTCTGTTTGCCGTAGATGTGCCAGCCGACCATCATGAAAAACATGATCAGGCACCAGACGAACGCGATCGCGATCCAGGTTCCTTCGACGCGGTCCAGCGGGTGTTTCCACCACAGGCGTTCTGAGGGCGGCAGGATGGCACTCATGCGGATTTCCCTTGCTCGTTGAGGGGCTGCGGCGGGCGCAATGCGGCGTTGCCGTTCACTTGGCCAGCGGCACGGTGAGGATGTCGATCACGCCCCACAGCGTGTAGACGATCATCGGCACCATGACGCCAATGAAGAGCAGCAGGAACGGGTTGTCCAGCAGCTTCTGCATCCAGGGCACGGGCTCGTTGTCGTCCTCGTTCGGCTTCATCGTTGTTCCTTTCGGCGCAGTCATGGCGCGCTGTCGTGTGGCAAGTCGCACCCAGCGCGGTTTCATTCTGCGGCGCACCCGCCAGCAGTAAATTGAACCAAGATAAGAAAGCGCGATGTCGCCCGCGGCACCGCACAAAGGCGCCGCTACGATGGCTGAATCGACGGTCCGGCCCGATGCCACCGTGCGCTCCATCCATGCCCGATCTGTCATCGCCTCAAGAGCGTCAAGACTTCGTGCGCCGCCTCGCGCTGTGGTGCAGCCTGGCCGTGCTGGCAATCGCCACGCTCAGCGCCTTCATCCGTCTGAGCGAAACCGGGCCGGGCTGTTCACCCTGGCCTGCGTGTTTCGGTCAGCCCCTGGCCGCGCCGGCCGCTGACGCCACGGTCGGCGCCACCGCAGTCGCCCGCCTGGCCCACCGCGTTGTTGCCAGCGCCACCTTGCTGGCTGTCGTGCTGCTGGTGGCCTTGTGCTTCTCGCGCCGGCCCTGGCTGGCGCGTGAAGGGCGCATCGCGCTGACCTTGCTCGCGCTCGCGCTCGGCCTGGCGGTGCTCGGCCGCTTCAGCACTGGCGCGCGCTGGCCCGCGGTGGGCATTGGCAACCTGCTCGGCGGGCTGCTGATGTTCGCGCTGTGTGCGCGCCTGGCCTGCCGGCCCAACGCCGGCCCGGCCTTGTCTGCGCCATGGGCACGCGCCGCACTGGTGTTGCTGCTGATGCAGATCACGCTGGGCGCGCTGGTCAGCACTTCGTACGCCGGCGCCAGCTGCACCGGCTGGGCCGACTGCACGGCCGCGCTGGAGCAAGCCGCCGCGCCTTGGCAGGCGCTCGACCCCTGGCGCGAGCCGGTGTTCGACGCCGGCCTGCAGCCCCTGCACCGCAACGCCGCGGCCGTGCTCTGGTTGCACGGCGCCACGGCGGTGCTGACGTCGGTGCTGCTCGTGGTGCTGGCGCTGCTGGCATGGCGCCAGGGCCGCGTCGGCGCCGGCGCCACCTTGCTGGCGCTGCTGGCGCTGCAGGTCAGCCTGGGTTGGTTGCTCGCCGGCAGCGGCCTGGGCCTGGCGCTGGCGATGGCGCACAACCTGGTGGCCGCGCTGCTGCTGGCCCTGGTGATGCGGCTGCAGTGAGTTTCAGCGCAGCACCAGCAGCGGCAGCTTGCTGCGCGCCAGCACGTTCTTGGTGTGCGAGCCGAACAACAGTTCGCCGAAGGCGCCGCGGCCATGGGTGACCATGACGATGAGGTCACAGCCGAACTCCTTGGCGGCGGCGACGATGGCCTCGTCGACACCGTCGGCGCGCAGGTACTTGCCGTCGAAAGGCACACCTTGTTCGACCGCCTTCGTGCTGAACGCGGCGATCACGGCGCGCGCATGGGCTTCGGTGCGGGCGTTGTGCTCTTCGGTGTCGCGCCGGTAGACGGCGACGTTGGTGCCCATCGTGGGCAGCGGCGCCATCGGTTCGGCGACGAAGGCGGTGATGCGGGCGCCGAGCTTGCGCGCGAGCTCCAGGCTCGTGTTCGCCGCACGCTCCGAAAGTTCGGTGCCGTCGATCGGGACGAGCAGATGCTGGTACATGGTGGGGGCTTTCTCTGGCCGGGTTCTCGGCGCGGGGTAGATGACGATGTCACTCTATGCAGCGGCCCGGGCCGCGTATTGACCGCCGTCAAGAACGTTCACCGGCTCGGCGCCGGCTCGGCGCCCGCTCGGCAAGGCGTCAGCCCGGATAATGGCCGCCAGAGCCCCCCCCGTACGGAGAACCCGAGATGAGCCGAGTCTTCAACTTCAGCGCCGGCCCAGCCGCGCTGCCCGAAAGCGTGCTGAGGCGTGCCGCCGACGAGATGCTCGACTGGCATGGCTCGGGCATGTCGGTGATGGAGATGAGCCACCGCGGCAAGGAGTTCATCGCCATCCATGCC
>JAUYAJ010000486.1 GCA_030693565.1 Rubrivivax sp. | reverse complement strand
ATGTCGGCGGTGAAGTAATCCCGGATCGCGCGGATGACGAGCGAGCTTTCCTGGTAGATCAGGAAGGCGCCTTTGCCGGCCTTGGAAGCGCCGTCGATGGCGTCCCACAGCTTGAGCATGTAGTTCAGGTCCCACTGCAGCTCGGGCGCGCTGCGGCCGATGCCGGCGGTGCGGGCGATCAGCGACATGCCTTTGGGGTATTCGAGCTGGTCGAGGTTCTCTTTCAGTTCCTCGCGGTCCTCGCCCTCGATGCGCCGGCTGACGCCACCGCCGCGCGGGTTGTTGGGCATCAGCACCAGGTAGCGCCCGGCCAGGCTGACGAATGTCGTCAGCGCGGCGCCCTTGTTGCCGCGCTCTTCCTTCTCGACCTGGACGAGCAGGTTGTCGCCTTCCTTGACGGCATCCTGGATGCGCGCCTCGCGCGCGCTGACGCCTTCGCGGAAGTAGTTCTTGGAGATTTCCTTGAACGGCAGGAAGCCGTGACGGTCTTCGCCGTAGTCGACGAAGCAGGCCTCGAGCGACGGCTCGACCCGGGTGATGACGGCTTTGTAGATGTTGCCCTTGCGCTGTTCGCGCCCTTCGATCGCGGTCTCGAAGTCGAGCAGTTTCTGGCCATCGACGATCGCCAGCCGCCGCTCTTCGGGCTGCGTGGCGTTGATCAGCATGCGTTTCATGTGCACTCCTGTGACGCGTGTCTACCACCGACCGGCGGTCGGTGGTCATCTCGATGCACGAGAGACGCAGGAGAACCGTTGGCGCGAAATGCCCTGGACTGCGTTCGACCGCGAAACGGCGGTCAGTGGCGCAGCGTTGGCGCGTGCGTCCGCGAGGCGCACAGCCCCGCCGTTGGTGCCCATCCAGCCGGCCGCGGATCGCGCAGCCGGTGTCCTGCGCCGACAGCGGACACACCGGACGGAAGCCGGGGTCTTGGCGTGGCGGGGACGTTGGAGATCGGGGTCAACGGCATGGCTGCTGGCGTCATCGGACGCGGGTGCAAGGCCGGTCTGGCCGTCTTGCACCTTGAATTTTTCGGTGCCTCTGGCCAAGGGCCACAGGCTGGGTTCTTCGTCGTGTCTCTGCCGTCCATCACCACGGACTGCCAGGACGCTAGGGCGCCGGGCTCGCCCGCGGTACCGGGCGTTGCATCACCTGAACATGCACGAACTGCGTGCATGACGAACCACGTGGACGCTGCAGGTGCCCGGGTAAACTCCGGAAAATCAAGCACTTACCGCACAAACGTGGAGTGTCGGATTATAGGGGCCAAAGTGGGCGGGGTGATGCAGGACGACAGGATGCAAGTGCGCCGGCTCACGGTCGACGCCGAATCGGCGGGCCAGCGCCTGGACAACTACCTGCTGCGCATCCTCAAGGGCGTGCCCAAGACCCATGTCTACCGGGTCATCCGTTCGGGCGAGGTGCGCCTGAACAAGGGCCGCGCCAGCGCCGACACCCGCATTGCCGCCGGCGACGAGGTGCGGGTGCCGCCGATGCGCCTGCCCGACCGCAGCGACGCCGCGGCGGCACCGGCGCGCGAGTTCCCGCTGCTGCACGAGGACGACCACCTGCTGGCGATCGACAAGCCGGCCGGCGTGGCCGTGCACGGCGGCAGCGGCGTCAGCTCGGGCGTCATCGAGCAGCTGCGCCAGGCGCGGCCGGGCGCGCCCTTCCTGGAACTGGTGCACCGGCTCGACAAAGAGACCTCCGGCGTGCTGCTGCTGGCCAAGAAGCGCAGCGCGCTGGTGGCGGTGCAAGACCAGTTCCGCGCCCGCGACACCGGCAAGATGTACACCGCGCTGGTCAGCGGCGCCTGGCCGGCGAATCTCAAGGTCATCGACCTGCCGCTGCACAAGACGCTGGACGGCGCCGGCGAGCGCCAGGTGCGCGTGGTCTCGCCGGCCAGCGAAGACGGCCGGCGCTCGATCACCCTGATCAAGGGCGTGCGCAGGCTGGCTGGATTCAGCCTGCTCGACATCAGCCTGAAGACCGGGCGCACGCACCAGATCCGTGTCCACCTGGCGCACAGCGGCCACGCCATCGTCGGCGACCCCAAGTACGGCGACTTCGCCCTCAACCGCAGCCTGGCGCGCGGCGACCGCCTGGACGGCCTGCGCTTTGCCCGCATGTTCCTGCACGCCAGCGAACTGACCCTCGACCACCCGGCCAGCGGCCAGCGGCTGACCCTGAGGGCGCCGCTGCCAGCCGACTGCGCGACACTGATCCATCACCTGAGCCTGGCATGAACCGACGCTTCGACCTCATCGTCTTCGACTGGGATGGCACCCTGTTCGATTCCACCGGCCTGATCGTGCGCTGCATCCAGTCGGCTTGCCGCGACGTCGGCGCCGACGTGCCCAGCGACGTCGACGCCGCCTACGTCATCGGCCTCGGTCTGAGCGACGCGCTGCGCCATGCCGCGCCCGGGCTGGCGCCCGACCTCTACCCGGCGCTGGGCGCGCGCTACCGCCACCACTACATCGCCCGCCAGCATGAATTGGTGCTGTTCGACGGCACATTGCCGATGTTGCAAGCGTTGAAGCAGCGCAACCACTGGCTGGCCGTGGCCACCGGCAAGGGCCGGCGCGGCCTCGACGACGCGCTGGCGCATTCGCAGCTCAAAGGCTTGTTCAACGGCACCCGCACCGCCGACGAAACGGCTTCCAAGCCCGACCCGATGATGTTGCTGGAGCTGATGCGCGAGTTCGGCGTCGACCCCGAGCGCACGCTGATGGTCGGCGACACCACGCACGACTTGCAGCTCGCCGCCAATGCCGGCACGCCGCGGGTGGCGGTCAGCTACGGCGCCCACGAGCCGGCCGCCTTCGGCGCCTTCGACCCGCTGTTCGTCGCCCATTCAACGCGCGAACTGCACGACTGGCTGCTCGCCCATGGTTGATGACAGCGCGCCGCCCGAGCTGCTGTGCAGCGCCGCCGACCTGCCTGAGAGCGGCCGTGCCTGGGTCTGGGACGTGCTGCAATACGGCCAGCCGGCGCGCGCTTTCGCGCTGCGCTTCGACGGCCAGGCCGTGGCCTACCTGAACCGCTGCGTTCATGTGCCCACCGAGATGGACTGGCAGCATGGCGAGTTCCTCGACGCCGACCGGCGCTGGATCCTGTGCTCGATCCACGGCGCCACCTATGAGCCGGCGGACGGCCGCTGCGTCGGCGGGCCTTGCGGGCGGGGCCGCCTGACGCCGGTCGAGGTCGCCGAACGCGACGGCCAGGTGTATTGGTATCCTTCCCGCGACATTCGCCCCGTGCCCTTCGACACGGCGGCTGCAGAGACCCCGGTATGAACAGCAACGACGATCAGAATC